>JADFSZ010000101.1 GCA_022560555.1 PVC group bacterium | reverse complement strand
GGCCATTATCCGTGGAGGCAGCCTTCACGACTGACGAAGCTTTGCTGCTTGCGAGACAAGCTGGAATGGAAAAAACGACCGTTTCGCTACACTGGCCACAACGGTTTCTCCTCAGGTGGAGACCAACATGACCATCTCCGCCACAATTGACCTTGATGACGCGACACACATAAGCTGGGATGCGGTGGTGGTGGGAGCCGGTCCGGCAGGATCAGTCGCAGCGCGGCAATTGTCATTACAGGGCTTCCGCACGTTTATCAAACTAACATCTGGATCAAAGACGATCTATTGGGAGCCGTTTCAAAACCATTTAGAAGGAACCGGTTTTAAGAAGAAGCAAACATTGACGATTTCAGCGCATGATTTGACGCTGCAAGAAATTAATCTTGATCTAGGTTTAACCGCTACAGTCAATTATTTTACTCTTCCCGAGGAACCCTATGCTAGCCTTGTGCGCAGTATTACGATCAAAAACACAGGAAGGAAATCTTACCGTGCTGAAATTATTGATGGACTTCCCGCTTTGGTTCCTTACGGCCTTACGGATGTTCTTAACAAAAATATAGCGCGCACTGCCGAGGCATGGGTTCAGGTTCGTAATCTTAGTAAAAAAGCCCCGTACTATCAGCTTCGTGTTGAAGTTTCTGATACGCCGAGAGTAACGCATATTGAGGAGGGAAATTTCTTTTTTAGTTTTGATCCAAAATCAAAGAACAGGGCATTGCTTGATCCTATCATCGAGAATACGCATATTTTTGGGGACGCTTGCGATTTCCTGGCTCCAGTGAAGTTTCGCCAAGGCAGCTTTAAGGTTCCAAAGCGCCAACAGGCGAGTAATCGTACACCATCGGCAATGGGATATACTCGGTTTCTATTGAAACCAAAAGGTGAAAAAAATATCGTTTCTTTATTCGGTCATGCGCATAGTGAAACACAACTGAATAAAATTGTCCGCCAAGTGACTCAAAGGAATTTTATTGAGAAAAAAGCAGAATGCAATAAAACGATCATTGATGAGATCAAGAATTTTGCATTGACAGAAAGCTCATCAAAGGAATTCAATCTTTATTCGTCCTATACATTTCTTGATAATATCTTACGTGGAGGACTCCCAGTTTCATTGCAAACAAATAGGGGCCCGATCGCTATCAATGTCTATAGTCGCAAACATGGAGACCTTGAAAGGGATTACAATTATTTTGTTTTAGCGCCCACATTTTATTCGCAAGGAAATGGGAATTATCGCGACGTGAATCAAAACCGCCGCAATGATGTTTGGTTTAATGCGGATGTTAAGAGTAGTCATTTGGTTAACTTTTTGAATTTAAGCCAGGCTGACGGTTACAATCCACTTATTATCCGGGGAACAGCATTTTCGGTATACGATAAAAAGAAATTAAATCGAGCTATTGCGCGGTGTGTTGCCAAAAATAAACAGAAGTTGATCAAGGAGTTCGTGCAAGTAAGTTTTATGCCTGGTGATCTGCTGACATTTATTACTCAAAAGAGAATTCAATTAAAAGTAGATCCCAAAATCTTTTTGGCAAAAATACTGGAAACGTGCCACAGGGAAGAATTAGCGGATCATGGAGAAGGGTTTTGGTCGGACCATTGGCACTATAATAATGATCTTATAGAGAGTTTTCTTTCTGTTTATCCGGATCGGTTAAGGGAATTGCTGCTCGATCGAGCTGTCTATACATTTTACGATAATGACCATCGTGTTGTGCCTAGAAGTGAAAAATATGTTTTTTGGGAAGGTCAAGTCCGGCAGTTTGGGAGTGTCGTTCATGACCCCAAAAAAACCGAATTGATCGAAAGCAGGTCTTACGACAAGAATAAATTGCGCTTAGGCAGCGGTCATGGAGAAATCTATCGGACGAATTTGTTCACGAAGATTTTATTTATATTTGCAAATAAGATCGCGTCTTTGGATGCTGAGGGCATTGGCATCGAAATGGAATCGGATAAACCGAATTGGAATGATTCCTTGAACGGACTTCCGGGGCTTTTCGGCTCCTCAACGGCGGAGACGTGTGAACTTGTCCGGATGATTCGAAGCTTAAAAGAGAATTTGGAAGATCTTTCGTTGCCGGATGAGTATATTTTCAACATTCCTCGAGAATTGTCAGAGTTCTTAAATAAAATCGAAACGGCTCTCGATCATTGGAAGGGGAATCATGCATCTTCAAAACATTACGACTATTGGGAGGCATCAACTTCTGCGAAGGAAAAATTTCGTGAAGATATCCGTATGGGCCTCAATGGGGATTTTGTGCCATGGAGCTTAGAGATGATAAAGCCGCTTTTAGACAAAGCGGACGAAAAGCTTCAGAATGGTCTTGAGAGGGCCAAAGCCCCTAAGAGTCATGTGATGAGCACGTATTTTCGATCCACAGCCAAAGATTTTCAGCCAAGCGAAAAGACAAACCTAAAAGGGTACCCATGCATGAATATAAGTGGCTTTAAACATCAGGCCTTGCCCTTGTTCTTAGAGGGCCCCGTTCATCTGTTTCGGATTCTTAAAAACGATACGAAATCGAAACGTCTTTATCAGGCGATTAAAAGGAGTCCCTTGTTTGATAAGAAGCTCAAGATGTATAAAGTGTCTTCGTCGATGGCCAAGGAACCTCCGGAAATCGGACGGATTCAAATATTTTCCCCGGGCTGGCTGGAGAACGAGTCCATATGGATGCATATGGAATATAAATATCTTTTGGAGATTTTGAAATCGGGACTCACAAGGGAATTTTATAATGATATTAAGACATGCTTGGTTCCATTTATGGATCCAAAAATATACGGGAGAAGTATTCTTGAGAATTCTTCTTTTATCTGCAGTTCGGCTTATCCGGATGATTTGCTGCACGGCAATGGTTTTGTCGCGCGTTTGAGCGGGTCAACAGCGGAGTGGATTCATATTTGGATTTTGATGATGTTGGGGGCCCAACCTTTTCGTTTGGACCAGGACAAAAAACTGCAATTTATCCCGGAGCCTTCTCTGGACGCGTGGCTCTTTACGAATAAAAAACATGTCTTTCAGGGTGTTTTAGTTCCTAAGAACAGTTTGGCATTTGTTACGCTCAAAGACACGTTGTTTATATATTCCAATCCAAAAAGAAAACCAACCTTTGGAGCCAAACGGGTTAAAGTTCAACGGTTCACATTGACTTGGCGTGACGGACGCACCGAAGACATTGCCTGTGGATTTTTACGAGGGAAGTCTGTTTATGATATCCGTCAGGGGCGGGTTAAGTTGGTTGAAATGCAACTTGGCTAAAAAACCCAAGCCGAATGACTTCACGTACTTACCGAAAAGATCCCTTTTATTTAATTTAGATTGTGCTATAATCACGCAGTATTGTTTTTGGATACGATTTAAGTCTTGTAATTTCTGATAGTTATTAAAATACTCGTATGCATTAAATTTTATTGGTGTAGATACAGCATATTGAAAAAGCTCCAAGTAAAGGTTTTCAGTCCATGAAGTGCGATTTATGCCCCAAAGAAGCAACGATCCATTACACGCAGATCTTAGATGAAAATGTCACTGAAAGTCATTTATGTGAAGCTTGTGCCAAAAAAAAAGATTCACTGGGTTCATCTCACAAGTTTCTTGTGTCAGAACTGTTGTCGAGTTTAGCGGATTTATCAGAGGAGGGGACGGAACTTGAGCAAGGAGATCCGAAGTGCCCGGGATGCGGATTAAATTTTCAGAACTTTAAAAAAATCGGCCGCCTAGGATGTTCGCAATGTTATGAGACTTTTTCTGATCAGCTTGATAAATTATTGAAGCGAATTCATGGCAGCAAGCAGCATTTGGGAAAAACACTGCACAAAAAATCCAAAAAAACTCAGAGGATGACCAAAATACAGGTTTTGCGCTCATTGCTTGAGAACGCGGTGCAAAACGAGAAATACGAGGAAGCGGCCAAAATCCGTGATCAAATCAAAGAATTGGAGACAGAGCCTCATGGATCTTCATGAAGTCCTTCACAATACGGCGGATTGGCTGACGAAAGACGGGCCTAGCTCGGATATTGTTTTGTCATCGCGCATACGTGTCGCGAGAAATCTCGAGCGTATGTCCTTTACCTCAGTCGCTTCTGAAAAATCATTTAAGGATACTGCCAAACTGATCCGTGAAGGCATTGAAAAAACTAAATCGCTGTCATCGATGATTTTGGTCAGTGTGAGTAAAATATCCGAAGTGGACCAAAATGTTTTGGTTGAGAGGCATCTTATCAGTCGAGATCTGATTGAAATTAAGGGAGAGAGACTCATCGTTGTAAATCCGTCTCAGACCATCAGCCTGATGGTCAATGAAGAGGATCATATTCGTCTTCAGGGAATTAAGGAAGGATTTCAGCTTAAGGAGTTATGGAAGGTTGTTGACGAGATCGACACGGAGCTGGAAAGGGTTTTGGAATTCGCGTTTTCTGTCAAATATGGATATCTCACAGCGTGTCCGACGAATACGGGAACAGGCATGAGAGCCAGCGTC
Source organism: PVC group bacterium (assembly GCA_022560555.1). Classification (GTDB taxonomy): domain Bacteria; class JADFSZ01; order JADFSZ01; family JADFSZ01; genus JADFSZ01. The sequence continues at coordinate 1,971 of JADFSZ010000101.1, read as the reverse complement.
ATGATGCATTTACCTGCCCTTGTTTTGACAAAGCAAATCAATAAAGTCATCGAGGCCGTTGTGAAACTTGGTTTAACCGTGAGAGGATTGCATGGAGAGGGAACGGAAGCGACCGGCGATTTTTTTCAAATTTCAAATCAGATAACCCTCGGACATTCCGAAGCTGATATCCTTGATAATATCGAGAGAATTGTTAAACAGGTTATCGAGCATGAGCAAAGTGCCCGGAAAATCCTTATGCAGGAAACCAAGGTTCAGATTGAGGATCGGATATGGCGCGCATATGGTTTGTTGAAACACAGCCGGATTATGACTTCAGAAGAGGCGATTAATCTGATGTCTGCCGTGCGTCTCGGTATTGGGTTGGGGCATATCCATGATATTGACCGCAAGGTTTTATCCGTCTTGATGATTTTAACGAAGCCGGGGCACATCCAGTTTCAAGAAGGACGGGAAATGAACTCTTATGAACGTGATGTCAAACGAGCGTCTCTTATTAGAAATTTATTTGATCAGGCACAATTGAATTAACCCCGGTTGGGGAGAAGCGACGAGGAGGATACTATGTTCGATCGTTTTACGGAAAGAGCCAGAAAAGTTCTCGTTTTAGCAAGAGAAGAAGCAAAAAATTACAATCATAATTATATTGGCACCGAGCATATTCTTCTCGGCCTCATCAAAGAGGGCCAAGGTGTGGCCGCTGCCGTTTTACAGAAACTGGGATTCAGTTTGGAAAGAATTAAATTAGAAATTGAAAAACTTGTTGAAACAGGTCCGAGTCTTGTTCAGGTTGGGGAGGTTGAATTTACGCCAAAAGCCAAAAAGGTGATTGAGCTGTCCATGGACGAAGCCCGGAAATTGGGCCATAATTATGTCGGAACGGAGCATATTCTTCTTGGTTTGATCAGGGAAGGTGAGGGAGTCGCTGCGATGGTTCTGCAGAATTCCGGAATAACTCTCGAGAAGGTAAAAAATGAAATTATGAAGCTTCTGGGATCCGCGATCTTCAATATGCAAGGAACGGAAACCGCGGTTGGTACACAGAGCGAAAAAACAAAAACGCCGGCCCTAGATGCGTTTGGAACTGATTTAACGAAACTGGCTCAGGAAGGTAAATTGGATCCGGTGATTGGCAGGAGTCATGAGATTGAACGTGTTTTGCAGATATTAGGACGTCGGACCAAGAACAATCCTGTTCTTTTGGGAGAAGCCGGTGTCGGAAAAACCGCTATTGTTGAGGGATTGGCCCAAAGAATTGTTTCCGGAAACGTTCCGGAAATTTTAAGAAATAAAAGAATCGTCTGTCTTGATCTGGCCTTGATGATTGCCGGAACTAAATACCGCGGTCAATTTGAGGAACGCATCAAGGCTGTTCTTGATGAGCTTCGGAAAAACGAAAACATTATCACGTTCATTGATGAATTACATACACTTGTCGGTGCCGGAGCCGCCGAAGGGGCTATGGACGCTTCTAATATTTTGAAACCAGCATTATCCCGCGGAGAAATTCAATGTATCGGAGCTACGACATTTGATGAATATCGTAAAAACATAGAAAAAGACCGTGCTCTAGAGAGACGATTTCAGACGATAACAGTTAATCCTCCTTCCGTGGACGAAACAGTCAAAATCCTTATAGGCTTGAGAGATCGGTTTGAAGCACACCATCGAGCTAAGATATTGGATGAAGCCATTGATGCTGCTGTTAAATTGTCCGATCGCTACATTACAGGGCGGTTTTTGCCGGATAAAGCCATTGATGTAATTGATGAAGCCGGTTCAAAGGTTCGTCTTGCGGTCACCAGCGCGCCTCCGAATATTAAAGAGTTTGAGGAGCGCATTCAAAAAATCAAAAGCGAAAAAGAATCCTCCATTAAAAATCAAGATTTCGAAATGGCGGCCAAGCTGCGTGATAAGGAAAAAAATGTCAAAACTGAGCTCGATACCATGCGCAAGGGATGGAAGAACGCG
>JADFSZ010000100.1 GCA_022560555.1 PVC group bacterium | reverse complement strand
TACATAGCATATTTAAAATATGATTGTCAAACAAATCCAAAAATGGGTGGAAAGGCTTTTGGTTGAGAGGAGTTTTGGGAAAGTTATACAATACTGTAAAATAAAGACTTACAGTCAATAAAAGAGGACTTCGTTCCCTTGAAAGCGTTCTCAGCGCTTATGGAAAGATCAGCTCACAGGTTGCGGTTGAGGGACAGGTGGTGGTGGGGGTGGCATGTACTCTATAATATAGCCCACATTGAAATCGTTCCCTTCGAGAGCCTTGGCTGTCGAGAATTTGGCATCCACGGAAATAATTTCAAGCAGACCAACCCTTTTTTTTCGGCTGCCAAGAGAGACACCTGTTGAGGGATCGATGATATCGGGCCCAGGTTGGAATACCACAAAGTGGTCTCCGATTTTGATACCGTTTTCTCCTCCATTGTTTATCACGATTCCATATTGGTCAATAACGGCAATAGCGCCTTGCCAGGGAATGCTGTCCATGCGTTGAATGATATAAGCCAGAGCTTTGTTGATGGCATCTTGGGAGGCCTTTCCGATAGGTGTTTTACGGAAGCCTCCGAGTGATCCGCCCCAGCCGCCGCTGTCTTGATAGGAAAACGTTGCGCCGCCGGCTTTAGCTTTTCCTTCGACACGTTGAGAATCAATCACCTGCATCGTGGTCAGATCCACGAGCCGAATTGTTACGGCAACATGCGCCTGCGCTTGATTAAAACCAATGCCAAATCCACCGTAACTAAAAGCCTGTTGTCCGCCTCCGGAACTTGCGTCAAATTCTGTGATGGCACCTGTGACCATGATTTGGGCGTTGGTGATTTTTCCGATTTGAGCCCCCCCGACGGCGGATGTACGACCGCTTTGGGCAAAATCCTGCTCTTGTAATCCTGCAAGCATTTCGGGTCTCTCAGCAATGATGAAACGGTTGCTTTTGATGAGAGCTTCAGTCATCATTTCTTCTAAAGGATCTCCGATAGCGATTTGAGCCCCGCCTCCGGCTTTGTTTTCAATCTTTCCAACCATAATGACTTTTTTAGGCCCTTGAGGAGGAGGTAAAACAATCTCTTCTGACTTCTTTGATTTTCTTTTTTTGCGTCTTTTCTTATTGTCATTGTAGTCAACAACACCGTCGGCGTCCATATGATCCGAACGCCTGGCATCGATTTTTGAGGATTGGCGATACGTTCGTTTACGCATGTTCCTCAACCCCGCTTCGGCAAAATTAGGCAGAGAAACTGTTAAAAATGTCAATAGGAATAGACCGATCATAGTACGATAAATTTTCATCAAAACCTCCGATATTCATGTGTTTTTTATTAACCGGAAACTGGAAACTATCTTTTACTGTATTGGCTGAATCGAGTCTCCGATGGCAAAATTATTTCCGCTGATGGATCTTGCTGTCGCGAATTTTGGATCGACTGAGACAATCTCAATCGTTCCGGCCCATTGTTCGCGTGTTCCGAGAGAAACACCTGTTGTCGGATCAATAATTTCTGATCCTTTTTTCAAAACATTAAACTTATCTCCGGTCTTGACGCCGCTTTCGCCGCCAATGTTGATTATAATACCATACTGGTCAATAGCGGCAATAGCCCCCTGTCCGAAAACGTTTTGCAGGCGATCGGTGATGTAGGCCACGGCTTGGTTGATGGCTTCTTGGCAGGCTTTGCCGATCGGCGTTTTACGAAAACCGCCGATATTGCCACCAATATTTCCACCTTGGTACGAAAAATTTGCCCCCCCGGCTTTGGCGTATCCTTCTACACGCTGGGAATCAAGAACCTGCATGGTGGTCATGTCAATAATACGAATGACGACGGCCAAATAAGCCGTTGCCTGGCTCACACCGGCTCCGAACCCTTTGATATTGAGTCCCGCTCGATTTCCGCTTGAGCTCGGATCGAATTCCGAGACGGCTCCCGTGATCATAATCTGCGCGTTAGTGATTTTTCCTAATTGCGGTCTTCCAACGACGGATGTCCGTCCGCTTTGAGCGAAATCCTGTTCGGCCAATCCCGCCTGCAGTTGCGGACGCTCGGTGATGATGAACTGACCGGTTTTTTGCAGAGATTCTGTCAGCATGTCTTCAAGAGCGTTGCCGATTGCAAATTGGGAACTCGCTCCCGCTTTATTTTCAATGGAACCCACCATAATCGTTTTTTTCGGCCCTATGGCCCAAGCGGTTGACGAGAGGAGCAAGAACAAAATGATGAATAGGATATTAATTTTTCTTGCGAGCATGAACGATCTCCTTACGGTTAAAGATGATGTAGTTAAAAGAAAATATAGTTACAAAGAGAATATAGTTAAAAAGAGAATCATTTAGGCATAGCTTGAATGATATCCCCGACGGAAAAAACCAATTCTTCAGATCCGCGAGCGGGTTTCGCAATAGCATAATCCTCTTCGATTTGATACACTTCAATGAATCTGTCCTTTGCGGTGCCGCCGAGGAGACGCTGAGTTGTTATCGATTGTCCTTTTCTATAGACTGAAAACATATCGGCCATTCCTACGCCGTCCATAAACCCAGAACTGATATAAAGATCTGTTCCTTCAATTTTTGTGATGGTTCCTTTCCAAAGAACTTTATCTAAAATGCGGTAGGCGTACTTCATTAGCTTATCCGTGAATATTTGGCAGGCTAAGCCGATAGGGGTGTTGCCTCGGAATTCATCCACTGTGCCTTCCCATTTTTCGTTAAACCGTCCGGAGGCTCTTTTGGAAGACGCTCTTCCCTCCAAAGTTCCCGCCGAAATCACGACATTTGTATTGGCGTCAAAGAATTGAACGTAGGCTTCAATGATAGCGTTGGCTTCCGTGGAAGAGAGTCCCATAGCTTTATGATAAGGTGTTTGTCGAACACTGCTACGGGTTCCGGTATCGCATCGGGAGATCGAGACATCAACAAGAATTTGAGGATGATCGCTGACAATAAATTTTGTTTTTTTAAGGATGAAGGTTTTTTCTATAATTTTAAATAAATAGTCTCTAATCCTCGTGACCTCATCTCCTCCAACGGTTCTTCTGATTTTGATGGGGTTAATACTGACGTGTTTTTTTAGGGCATAAACAGGGCTAGAGCTTCCGAGGATCATAAACGCAATTAAGCCGAGTAGTAATGAATTTTTTAGAAACATAGGTTTAATGCCGGTTCGTATTTGCTAGTTGATAAATTGTCCGTCAATGCGATTTTCCGATTTACCTGTGATGTTGATCAAGATTTCCGAGAGTTCAAGCAAGCGAATGGCGAGTTCGTCCGTAGACGCACCCTTGAGCTCGACATCCAACTCTAACACGCCGTTGACGAGGGATTTTTCATAAACATTTACCACGACGGGAAGTCCGTCTAAGGCGTTTTGAAGTTTTAATGAGCGTCCGAGGCTGGCATTAGAAAGAATCAATTGTGTTCGGACCGTGTTGTAGACTTCACTCCGCCAGCTTTCAATGATTTTAGAAAGAAGGGTGCCCGCAAGCCTTTGTCCTGCTTGAGCCAGGGATTTTTTTGCCGTAGGGATGCGTCCGCCGCCTCCCACACGATCAATCGTGACGGATTCCGATGCCACGATTTGAGCTGTATCGACTTTGATAGCTTTAGCAGAGCACTGAGATCCGTAATAAAAAACGGATTGCCCGTACGGTTGACTTGTGTCCACAAGATCACTCGTGGCCTGCACGACAATAACGAGCTCGGCTCCATAGCGGCGTCCCAGAGCCACGGCCTTTTGCGGGTTGGCATAGGCCATGCTGGCATCACGTTGTTTAATCATTTCCATCTGTGACTTATCTACGAGCGGGAAATTCTTTGATAAAAAAAGACTTTCTATCTCGGTAGAGACAACGGCACCGGCTTGCTCTAAACCATCGATAAGTTCACTCGCGATAATCATTATTCGTGGATTCCCCTTTTTCTCTCTTAAAAGATTCAAAGCCGCTAAACGGTTTTGGAGCATCCCTAAAGCGACTTGAGCCTGAAGGCGTATTACAAAAAATCCGTTATCATTTGGATTTTCAAAAAGGATGGTATAGTTCTCAACAAAGCCCTTAACCTCAGAATAAATTTTATCTTCAATCAAGCGAAAATTTTCTGTCATACTGACAGAGTCAATAATGACGCCGACGCCTTGTTCAACAGCGTTTCTGAGAGCGCGAGAGAGAGCTTCATCACGAGCCGTTATAGAGCTTGCGGCAGCACGGCCCTCGGCTTCAATGATTTTTGATGGGGGGAAACCCGGCTGGGCGGATACAGCCCCAGGATCGATTCCGAGAAGGAACATCCCCAAAAACAAAGGTAGGATAGATGGCAGTGTTTTATGATAGACGTTCATTTTTTTCTCCAATGTGCGATTAACATAGCATTTAGATTCTTGGTTTTAATATTTGGTATAATCCGTTTAACGGTAATTCAACGACGACTTCGATACTTCCGTCCGGCAGTTCCCGTGTTTCGATTTCGCGGGCTCCTCGGAGAAACGCGGTGACATTAGCTGAGACTTCATCATACTGAGTGACAAAATCTCTCACGGTTGTCTGAGAAGTGATCCGAACGCCGTAGATTTGTTCCGAAAGGTTTCTTAGTGCGTCGATTTTCGCGGCGCGCTCGGCACTCAAGTAGGCTTCTGCCGGGCTGATTCCTTGAGCTTGGATTCCGGTTCCTTTGGCCTGAATTGTGGATGTGGCCCAAGCGGGAGTGGGAGGCGCGAAACTTGTTAATCCCGCGGATGTCGGCGAACGATCTTGCCGATATTTTTCGGGAGGGACACCGGAGCCTGTAGCACGGATAATCTTAATAGGAGTATAGCCGATAATTTCTTCAAAGTTGATGGTACGATGTTCAACGGTTCTCCATCGCCATCCCCGACGCACGATGTCTTGATGTATAGTCTTGAGTTGTTTGATCACATCCTGAACACTGACCTCGACATCAACCTCACATATGCCTTCCGGAGTATACCGGTAGGGAGATATTTGCTTAACATTTTTAATATATTGATCAAGCATGGTTTGGATCTGATCACTTTCAGCAACAAAATCTCTGACGTAGGTTTGAGATGTGATACGTAAACCATACACCGTTTCAGCTAAATTACGAACGGCATCGGTTTTTGCCGCACGTTCGGCCATAAGCCGGCCCTGCGGTGTCACCCCTTCCCATCCGGGAATATTGGCCGTGACGATGGATTCGTTTGATTTGTTGGTGTTTATGTTTTGTGCGGAACTTCTCGGAACGCCGGATCCTTTAGCCGTGACAAACGTGAGTTGCGGATGATGAACAACGATTTGATCAAAATCACGCAGCCGCCACCGTCTGCGTCCCTTGATGTAAACATACCGGGCTCTATGGATCGTTTGAAGTTCGGTTACAATTTGTTGGATGGTCATAGAAACGGTCACTTCACATGTCCCATCAGGAAGATAGAAAACATTTGTCACCTCAGCCCCTTTGAGAAAGGTATTTAAATCTGTTTGGATTTGATCGCTCTCGGCAACAAAATCACGAACATAGGTATTGGCGTCGATATTAAACCCCATGACGGTTTCGGCTAAATTGCGATAGGCATCAGCTTGAGCAGCACGCTTTGCCAGGAGTTTGTTTTGGGCCTCGTTGACTGCCAAGGCGGACGAGGTTCCATAAAACAACATCAGGGTTCCTAAGATAAGGGTTGTTAATAGTTTTTTCATTAGTGTAACTCCTTTTCATGGCACGGGATTATTTCATTATGTGAACCCATTCATCGCGATCAATGGGTTCGCCCTGGTTTTGGTTAAAAGGTTTCGGATAAACCACGGCCATTTTTTCAATCTTAGCCGGTGAAACAGAATCCATAAAAGTTATTGGAACGGCCAACTCGACTTCAAAATAATTATTTTGCAAAATATTATATCGCATTATCTTTGCGCCTTTGATAAATCCGGATTGTTCCAAAACTGTATTTCCGTTCTGAATATGGCTAGAGATACTTCTTAAGCCGCCGGAAAGTTTGCGATAGGCATCCAGCATAGCCGCTCTTTTTGCCATAAGCTTTTCTTGAGTCGGCAAGCGCCCCCGATCTTGAGCAATTTTTCCATAGCCGATAGCGACCAATGAATGTGTTTTTCCTGAATAAGGATGAGTCAAAAAGAGTGTCGGATCATTTGGCTGGGCATAACCAAGGCCGGGTTGGCCAAAAACGACAACCGCGTATATCAACAAAGAGGAAAAGCAGAACCGTCGTATTTGCATGGCTATTTCTTGATACATCATAGCCGGACTCCTTTGAATTCCCCATGAACGAGGCTCTGAGAAATCCTCTTTAGCAGGTGCTTTTGAGAAAAGTGAGGCCGTATGGTAGCACCTGGAATCCGTCTTGTCAATATGCGTGACTGTCGATGGAAATAAAGCTAAGATCTTGATTATGCTGGAACGGGCCATAGGACCACCCCTTTCTCTTAAGTAACTGGGTTTGGCTTGCACATATTCAATCACGCAAATAGGATGCCAGGAGTTAAAACGGCAATATTGAGGGATGAG
>JADFSZ010000099.1 GCA_022560555.1 PVC group bacterium | reverse complement strand
AGTTTTGCGTCCCTTGATTACTCAAGGTTTGCCTTTATCGACTGTAAAAACCAAAAAAATCGTACGGCTTCTCAACCAATACGATTATCAAATTCACTGGTAGATCGGCCATCCCGTGCATGCGGGATCCGTAACTTTGCGTCCTTTGGTTACCCAAAGTATGCCCTATTTCAGTAGTATATTATGTGTGTATTTATAAGTAGCACATATATGTCGTATATGTCAACAAAACGATCTACTTTTAATTTTTATGTAAGTAACTCTGTTTGTTATTATTACTTTGACATCATCACGAACGGGTATTTTTCTTATAATACCCTTCAATCAAAGAGCAAATAGTACGCACTTCAGAAGGTTTTAAAAAGGGGCTTATGGGAAGGGATAAAATTTCGCGGCAGCATCTCTCCGTATGAGGCAAATCTCCCGCCTTATAACCAAGCCCCAGAAAGGCTTTTTGTCTGTGAGCCGGAATCGGATAATGAATGAGGGTCATAATCCCCTGTTTGGCTAGATGGGCCTGCAGGGCATTTCTCTTTTTGACTCGGATCACAAATAAGTGATGGGTTTGCCGGCTTAAGGGGTTTATACAAGGCATGGAAATCTCATCAATTTTTTTCAGATGTTCTCGATACAAATGAGCTAGATGGGATCGCCACTGATTCCATCTTTTTAAATATTTGAGTTTAACGCTCAAATAGGCCGCCTGCAATTCATCAAGACGACTGTTCAATCCAAATACGGGATGATTGTACCGATCCGATTGCCCATAATTTCTCGACTGTCTTAAGGCGTTATAATCCTTTTGACGATGCATAATGATGGCCCCGCCGTCTCCGAAGGCCCCCAAATTTTTGGTTGGATAAAAACTAAAACATCCGAAACGCCCAAAAGTTCCGGCTTTCTTTTTATCAAGAATCCCTCCATGAGCTTGACACGCATCTTCAATAACAATCAGTTTTTTTGTTTTCGCACTTTTGGACAAGGCCTTCATATCAACCATATTCCCGAAAAGATGGACGGGAATAATGGCTTTCGTTTTTTTGGAACAAGCGCCCGCGATCTGTTTGGAATCCATGAGCCATGTTTCGGGACAAATATCAACAAATACCGGACGAAGTCCTGCCCTTACAATCCCCACTATGGTCGGATAAGCCCCATTGGCAACTGTTATCACCTCATCTCCCGGCTTCAGTCTACAAGCCAAAAGGGCGAGTGTCAGCGCATCCGTTCCGCTTGCGACACCAACAGCAAATGGGGCCCCACAAAATTGTGCGAATTGTTGTTCAAATGATTTGAGATGATCGCCAAGAATAAATCGTCCTGAAGCAAATACATCCCCGGCCGCTTTTTGGAGATCTGCTCGAATGTTTTTATATTCACGCTGATAATAGAAGAAAGGAATGTTCACATTCACCAATAATGCTCTTTGTTGTTCTTATAAAACCGGATCGTATCTTTAAGCCCTCGAGCCAATGAAGTACTTGGCTTCCAACCAAGCTCATCTTTTATTTTTCCGTAATCGCTATAAAAATCCCAGATTTCTATTCTCTTTTTATCCTCCGGGAAAGGAACAAACTTAATTCGTCCCTGTCCGAGTTCTTTGATAATCATCCGGGCTATATCCGCCACGCTCACGGGTTCCAGGGTTCCTAAATTATAGATTCTCCCATTCGCTTTGTCATCCGCGGCCGCTATCATCAAGGCCATAGCCACATCATCAACAAAGTTAAAATCCCTTTTTTGAGCCCCGTCGCCATAGATGGGAATTTCTTTATCCTCCATCGCGAGGCGTATGAACCAATTCAAGAAACCTTGCTTACTATGCTTCATCTGATGGCGCGGTCCATACGTGTTGGTTAATCTCAATGAGGTCGCACGAATATCATACACATTGTTATACAATATGTGATACCATTCCCCGGCCATATTGTTGATACCGTTAACGTCCGTGGGATGCAACGGATGTTTCTCGTCAACCGGGAGATAATCTGCCCGTCCATACTCCCCCCGCGTTCCCGAAAAAACAATTTTGACATTTGGATTATGTTTTCTACAGGCTTCCAAAATAGACAATTGGCTTCGGCAGTTGATATCCAAATCCGTAAACGGATCTTTCATCGAATCAACATGCGATGATGTTCCCGCGAGATTGAATATAACATCCTGCTTTTTAACAATATTGTTCATGGTGTTTTCATCACGCACATCCGCAATATTCACATGCATGCGTTCTTCAATCCCGTTGATATTAAAAAGATTCCCGCCGTAATCAGGAATCAATGAGTCCACCAGAACAATGCGCGCCGAGCTTTTTTGGACAAGATATCTGGCAACGGTGCTGCCGATAAAACCAAGACCACCTGTGATCAGAACGTTCTTATGATCAAACATTTTTGCGATGTCAAATTCTCTCATCTTGATGATATCTCTCGGGTTTTGGACGGGGCCGATTCTTTGTTATATCGAATTTTAGACACGATAAAGATATCCCCCCATAGGCGAAAAATATCAATAGCAACTTTCAACAATCGTCGAAAATTAAAAAACTGGGATTTACCGTGCATACGGAAATAATGCTGAACGGGGACATTAACGAAGTTGAGTCCCAAAAGCTCCATTTTCTTTATGAGTTCCACACACACAACCCCGCTTTTATATTTTAATTGAAATTGGCTAAAAACACTTTTTCTTATCAGACGAAAATCACAGTCAACATCACGGATCTTTAATCCAAACATGATTTTCATAATATAGTGATATGTCTTACCAATAATGATTCTGTGCAAAGAGTCCGAACGCTCTACTTTGTATCCGTTAATCACATCGATATCAGGACATACATGTTCGCACAAGCGTTTCAATTCCCGCACATCATATTGGTTATCTCCGTCCGTATAAAACACCCATTCCTTATCCGCTCCGAGGAATCCTGACCTTAACGCACCGCCATATCCCATATTCTTGCTATGCAGAATCAATTTTAGAGCAGGATAGTCTTTGGATAACCTGATAAGAATGTCACGGCTGGCATCCGTCGACCCATCGTCAACAACAATGACTTCATAATCGTCTGTTAATTCATTCGCTATTTGATCCGCAAGAACAACAAGACTCGCGATGGTCCCGGAATCATTAAAGCAGGGGAAAAATATCGACAAGCTTGAGAGCGGTTTTTTGTTCATAGTCTTATTCATACCCTTATGTTCATCCTTTGGTATTGTACCAAATCTCACTTAGAGCCGGCAATAAAAGCGCGTGTCCGGTTTATAAGGTCCGTAACATGTTTATGATGTCCGAGGAGACGCCACTTACGGAGTTTGCGCCATAAGTAAAGTTTTTTCCACTTTTTTTGAAAATACTTACGGTTATCCTCTTCAAAATCTCCCTGGGTTTTCTTAAGAGTTTGAATGGTCCTGCTTCCGAAATGATGAATGAATGCGGTACATGTTACGGCCGCTTCTTTATTTTGATTTCGCATACGAAAATAAAAGTCTTCGTCTTCAAATTTCCCGAAACGAAAATTCTCATCAAAGAGTCCCACCTCTTGATACAACGTACGATGGGCCAGAAAACACACTCCGTAAAATTCGCCTCTCAGGGTCACATCACGCCATAAATTCTGGAATTGACGACTAAATTGATCAAGATCGTAATCCAATTCACCCTCCCTCATCGCGGGTGAAATCATACTATAATGATGTGATTGAAAAAAATTCATAAGGGCCTCCAGCCAGCCGGGCGTGACAACAATATCATTGTTAACAATACAAATATATTCGTGGCAGCTCAAACGCACTCCCTGATTCCAGGCTCCCGCGCATCCTCGATTCACATCGTTTGTGATAAGCCTCACAGGCAGTGTTTTTAAATACGACTGTGTAGGGCCATCAGAAGCGTTATCTATCACAAGTATTTCGCACCCTTGATAAGTGTGAGCCAACAAACTCTCGAGACATTGTTTTGTCACTTCAGGTTGATTGTAAACCGGCACAACAATGGATACATTAGGCATGGTTCATCGCCCCCCCGGGAATACTCTTTACGGATCTTCCGATCTCTTTCCAACGTGAAATTGTTTTCGTTTGAACAGCCTTTAAAACTCGGGATCGTTGGGGGCGACTCATGGCGCCTTGTGTGTATTTTTGAAAAAAACGCATCCGTTCTTTCATACTGACATTTTCAAAAAACGAGGCATTGAGCTGTGATAGATTTTTAACAATATGTTTCTCGAAAAGACATTTCTTAAAATACACACGATCCGTATCAATAATCGTCATCTCGAGATTTTTTGGATCGATAAGAATATTCGCCGCTTTGAGATCCGCATGGTAAATTTTGTGCAGATGCAGTCTGAAAAGCAAATCGGCCAAGTTCTCCAGAATAAACTTCTTTTTGGCGGCAAAGTTCTCAGATAATTCGTTCTCTTTGATATACCGGTCTAAAGATACGGCTCCTGATACGGATTTTGTGATAAGAAAACTCTCCCGCCAAAATATCAGGTTTCTTTTTTCGGCACACAAAACGGCCTGTGGCACACGAAAGCCCAAAAGTTCTAAACGAGCCAAGGCCCGCCAAGCTCTCAGAGCCCGGCTGGGTCGAAATATATTTTTTATAAAATCATAAACTCCGCGGGAATTATCAATTTTATAATAACAAGTCCCAATATTACCAAAATTCCCATAATAAACCTGAGACGTTCTTGACTTTTTTATGACTCTATTCTCCGGATTGGCTTTGACCTTAGCCGGCCATATTGATTCGTTCTTGATCAGATTTTGAAAATTTCGTCCGGCTAAAATAATCTTATAGCCATGTTCCCGGACAACACAGCTTCCCTTCGGATAAAGAGCTTGCGCTAAACGCCTTTTACGTTTTTTGTTTCCAATGTTTTGTTTAAGCCTCCATATCTCATCAAACACAATATCTTTATGCCCCGAACAAAATGAATTATACGCTTTGATAAAAGCCAAAGCATCGTTTTTTAAAAATCGACTCACAAAATAGGCTAGATCTCTTTTTCGATTCCTTTTAGACAAATGTCCTTTGAACTTTATCCGCTGTAGATCCATAATAATGAACTGTTTGCCTGATCCATGGCTGACGACACCGATATTCCCGATATGGAAATCCGCGTGATAAATGTTACGTGTGTGCATTTTGGCCGTTATCTCGGCAAGACATTTCAAATCGTCCTTCGGAAATGAACAGCCGTTTTTTTGAAAATCTTCGTAAATAACTGACAAAACACCTAAATTCTTTATTTCTTCAAAAATAATAAATGATTCCTTTCGGGGACCCTGGTGAGTACTTGTGCCATAGGCAAGTGGCGTCACCGTCGGCAAGCCGAGGGATTGCAAATGCCACGCAGCTTGATATTCTCTTTTCGCCTGTGAGGGCGAGAACCATTGCCGCACCCACTTTCCGGCTCCCTTGGGTATGTGTTTTTTTATCACAAATCCTGACGCCCCAACGGATGAGAAGCGCCATATTTTTCTCACACTCGATTCTTTTAATAAAGAGAAATATTCCGTCTCCGCTCTAGGCTGATCTATCATTTTTGTTATCCGGATAATTTCATTTTTTACATCCTCAGGGATATGTTGCCGAACCCAAACCGTGTTTTTGCCCGAAGATGAACCATCACATTTTTCAACCTTTTTCGCTTCATTCATTCTCAAGCCCCACGTTCCGGGACATCCGCGCACATGCCACATCAACAAATAGCCATAAAGGCCCGCTCTTTTTCTATTTTGAGACACAAAAACGCCTAACACGGCATTAAAAAGAAAATTGATTCCGCATCTAAACGCGGATAAACCCTGTGAGCATACGCGTAAGGGCCATCCGTAAACTTGATCAAAAAAAAGATACTTGCTGATATGATACTCAACGCGAGCTTCATACCAGTATTGACTCGCTGTTTGCCCCTGTTTATGAATCACATTGACTTGGGGTAAAAACGCAATATGAAATCCTTGCCGATTCATGCGATAACACCACTCTGTTTCTTCCATAAAAAAATAATAGCGTTCATCCATAGGACCCACAACCCCAAGAGCTTCACGTGACACCAAAAAACAGGCTCCTACCAAACTCTCTACCATCATCACCTCATCCTTGGGGCTCCTGTGAGCTCCGAAACGACGTGTGAGATACCGGGTGAGGGGCTTCCCCAATACTTCCGTTCTCAGGCATGGGTAGGTATCATAAGAATTCTGCTTTTTGCCATCCTCATCAAGGAGCTGAACAGACACCATCCCGCAATCCGGATGCGCCTTTATATAGGCCGCCATCGCTTTCAGGGCTTCATCATTTAAAATAACGTCGGAATTGATCAGCAGGATCATCTTGCCAATCGATTTTCGAAGCCCCTGATTAACCGCCTGGCTAAATCCGCAATTCACCCGGTTTTCAATCAGTTCAATACGAGACCCCCAGGTGCTTTGAAACGCTTCCTGAGATCCATCCGTTGAGTTGTTATCCACAACACTGATCTCATGATCTAAAGACAAAGTTCC
>JADFSZ010000098.1 GCA_022560555.1 PVC group bacterium | reverse complement strand
TCACCGACCGATACAACGCAATGCTGATTCTTGCCATGCACATTACTGGCTACAGCGCCTCCGAGCGAAACAAATCGTGTTCCTGGACTCACGGGTAAAAACCATCCGTGAGGAATACTGTTTTCAAGAATTTTCTCAAGAGAGATTCCCGCATACGCTTTAATGATTCCTGTTTTGTCATCAAAGGAAACAATTTTGTCCTCCCATTGAGAAGAGAGAACTAACATTTTCTTATCGCCTAAACTTGCATCTCCATAGCTTCGTCCCATTCCCCGAATGGAGATTTTTTCAAAATCGGTTTCCTGCCATTTCTGTTGATGGCCGGGATGTATATCCCAACAGGCACAGTGTTTCTGAGGGTATCTACCCCACCCGGATAAATTTTTGTAATAAATTTGACTCATAATCTGACCAATGATAACGACTGATAATCCACTTCTAAATAATTATTGCTTTCAGGATACGTCAAAACGATCTCCACCCCATCGGACAACTTGATTCGTGCATAGGCTCCTGATGAGAAATCAAAAGCTTTTTCGTATTTGGAATCAAATAAAACAATTGTTTTTACTTCCGTCGGAATGAGAAAAGGGCTATCGATATCCATTTGTGCAAGTGTTTTATCCCCCTTTGAATACAACACGCTTCTTTGTCCCTGTGCCCGTACAGCAAGAAAACTATATGTCCTAAATTGGGGTAGATAGTACGCCAGCTGCGGCACATGCCCCGACCCTCCTGTATCCGCAAGAAGAATCGTGCTTTTCGGATCCAGATTTTCCCGAATATACTCAATTTTATTTAAAACATATTGATTCTTTTTTTGCAAATCGGATGCTCGATACCATGTTTTTTTGTGCCACACACGATCAGGATGAGTATCAACCAGGAACACACCGATATTCACAAAAATACAAATCCCAAGCAGAATACTTCCAAGAGTTTTGTTATTTCGCGTAAGATGCTCAATAACAATCGCCACAACCAAAAAATACGCAAATAAACAGGTGAATAAGTGGCCGGGATTTCCAAGATATATCAAAATAAAAAAGCACGAAGGACCAATAATCCAAGCAAGGAGAATTCTTGTGGATTTTTTTTCAAACACTTTTTTGTGTTTTACCAGAAGCGGAATTCCAAAAACGAGAACACCTAATCCTATGGTACAAGCCTTCATCAGGTACCGAAAGTATTTTTCGCTATTTTCCCACACACTCATACCAAATTCTTTGATGGAGCTAACCTGTAATGTCGAACTACCCGTCCGGATGGCATCGTAATAGGCTAGCCACCCCCCTGACAATATTACCATTGGAACAACCCACATGAGGACAAACATACCCAAACCACATAGCGTCAAAAGCATATCCCTCTGACGAAGTTTGTGAATTCCATAAATCCAAAGTGGAAACAAAAAAATCATTCCCTGTGGCCGTAGACCGCCCAACACAGCCAACAAGAGAGCTCCCCCAATACCATAGGCCAACCGTGGCTGTCCTAACGTCTGAAAGCACAACCACGCCAATGCAACACTTAGAGTCCCTTCGAGAACATAAGGAAATGCAATCTCGCCATGAAACCATACAAGAGGACTGGTCAAAAATAAAAGAGATGCGCTCAAGCCCACGCACCTCGAAAACATCATATTTCCTAATACAAATATGAGCGCGGCCCCTAAACCTGATGCCACGACACTAAGCCAAACAAAACATGCATTTGGGTCATCGATAACCAGATGCATGAGCTTTCCCAACATGATATAAAGGAAATAACCCGGCGCTCCCGGACGACCTTCAGCAACATTAAAATCTTCTAATGCCAGCGCATAGTTGACACAATCCCAATAATAAAAAACTTTGCTCATAAACGGGATGCGTGTCACGATGCCTAAAGCAAATAGTATAATGGCTATGTAAACGTCTCTTTTTACCATGACATCTGCTTCATCCTTCTTGCCTTTCACTCAGAATATAGCGATTAAAAAGAACTCATAACCTAGATTTTTCACGAAAAAATATTATAGCAAAGATCTTTATTTTTATATACTTATATCAATTTCGGGCCTACTCTTACCTTCAAATTCATAAAACACAATTGTATGAATATTAGGATTTTAAAAAAGCATGGGAGGGCTTTTGGCCCTCCCATGAATATGACGTTATTGATCAAGCTAGGCTCTTATTGACCTTTAAATTGGATTGCGCCATCCGCAGAACGGGTATCGAGTCCCTGGGCTTTTTTGACCAGCTCAATAAACTCGGCCCGGTAACCAAATTTATCCTCGCCCTTGGATTGTTCGGCCAATTGAATCACATGCGTATATGTCGCATCTGCTTTAAATTCAGAGCCTCTGAGAATCATACCAAACTCCGCGACAGACGCCGCAAACTGAAAATCACCCGACAACTCTTTAGCAATATCCTTTTCGGTGATCACCTGCTCGATCAGCTGACTGGTGTCTTCATCCGGATTTTTATACCGCAATTTCACCGTCATTATGTCATCGCTCTCGACAATTTGTTGTTTTTGATATTTAAGGTCATCCACATCTTGAAATTGCTCCTGGCTGTCCGCCGGAACAATCTCATAAAGGACTGTTACAGTATGGCCGGCACCGATTTCGCCCGCGTCTTTGGTGTCATCATTAAAATCCTGATGCGCGAGAATACGGTTTTCATAACCAAGCAAACGAAACGCTTTGACTTTCGCCGGGTTAAATTCAACTTGAATTTTGACATCTTTGGCAATCGTGAACAACGTTGATCCTAGTTCTTCGACAAGTACTTTTTTGGCCTCACGTTCCGTGTCAATATAGAAATAGTTTCCGTTTCCTTTGTCCGCGATGATTTCCATCTTGGAATCTTTATAGTTCCCCATCCCAAATCCGAGAACTGTGAGAAAGATCCCGTCTTTTCTTTTTTCTTCGATCAAGCGTTCCATTTCCGCGTCACTGGATGCGCCGATATTAAAGTCCCCGTCTGTAGCCAAAATCACGCGGTTGTTTCCGCCGACAATCAGATTGTTCTTCGCGATTTTATACGCCAGTTTGATCCCTTCGCCGCCCGCTGTGGATCCGCCGGCCTGCAGTTGATCCAAGGCAGCGATGATCTTTTGTTTATCATCCCCCGGCGTGGATTCAAGCACGACACCCGCCGCTCCCGCATAAACAACAATGGCTACCTTTTCATTCGCTGACAACTGATTAACCAGCATTTTGAGTGCGGATTTGAGAAGAGGCAGTTTGTTCGGACTGTTCATGGAGCCGGACACATCCAGAAGAAACACAAGATTGGACAGAGGGATTTCTTCGGCCAAAAGTGTTTTTCCTTGAAGTCCGATTCTCACAAGCTGATGATCCGTGTTCCACGGACATACGGCGCCGTCGATCGACACTGAGAACGGTTTGTCTCCTTCCGGTTGAGGATATTGATATGAAAAATAATTGATCAATTCTTCTATCCGTACCGAATCCGCGATCGGAAATTGACCTTGAGTGAGAAACCGCCGGACATTGCTGTACGAAGCGGTATCCACATCAATCGAAAATGTCGAAAGAGCTTCATCCACAACGCTCTTGAATTCATTTTCATAAATACGGTTATACGCCTCGGTGTTAAAGTCTCTTGTGGGTTCATAGTGCAATTGAGCGTCTACTCTATATGCAAAGTCCTCTGCATACATCTCAGAAGCGGGAGCGACTGCTAAATGGCTCGTTGATGCAACCTCAAAACTCCGAGTTCGCTTCTGACTCATCAGTTTCGCTTCTTTGGCAAATTCTCGACGAAGCTCAGGCTGACTCATCAGCTCCAAATCCGCACCTTGAGACATATCGGATTCACTTACACTTTCACCTTTATCTTTTAAAACCGCCTTCTCTTTATAATCAATCCTTCCTTCATCGGTTTTCCCACCGGCAATGGATTTTGTGAGTTGTGGAATTTCTTTTTGATATTCAGGGAGTATCATCAGGCAAAAAGCTGTGATGATCACAAAAGCGCCACCCGTAATACCGATTTTCATTGTGTTTGATTTTGTATTCATGGTTTTGTCCTCTCTATTTGTCTCCTGGGTGAGCCGGGAGCGAATATCCATCTCCTTATCGGGAGAAAGGGATTCTTGAGGACAATCATCAAGGATTTTGTTGAGCCCTGTTAACTCTTGATAATACGTTTGCCACTTTTTGGAGTCGGCAATGGAGTTTTCGACTAGATCTTTTTCGTCTCCGGTCAATTCTCCATCCACATAAGCGGCAATCAGTTGTTTGATCTGTTCTTCGTTCATAGGGACTCCTCCCTTATATAACTCGCCAAATCCCGTCGAAGCTGTTCTTTGGCCCGGTAAATCAGGATTTTCACTTTTTCCAAAGAACATTCGAGAATCCGGCTGATGTCATCATAAGTAAATCCGTGATATTGTCTCAATGTGATCGCTTCCCGTTGTTCGTACGGCAATCGTTCAATGGCCAGACGAACATGTTGTATTTGTTCCTTTTTCTCCATTTCTTCAGATGGAGTGCTTCGGTCATCAGGAATATCGACGGACGCTTTTCCTCCCCCGGTATGAGTTCCGAACAGGCTCATAAAAAAGATTTTTTTCTTTTTTCTGATCATATTCAGACACCGGTTGCGCGAGATCGCATAAATCCAAGGTGAAAAAGAAGCGCCGGTATTAAAGGTGTGTCTTTTTCGATAAATCGAAAGAAACACATCCCCCGTACTGTCTTCGGCGTCAGCCCGGTTTCGAAGCATGGAAAAAGCAAATCGGAAAATTCTTGATTTGTATCGTCCGAAAATCTCCTCCAAGGCTGTCTTGTCTCCCATTTTTATGGCACCCATGAGATCCTCATCGGTTTTATGCGTGTTTAGGTTGACGTCCATCGTTTCCTTTTCTTTCTTTGTTCAGCTTAAGCTTTGAGCGTCTCCGGATACATCTCACTCATTAATACACCCGGAGGCAACGAAAGTTACAAACAATTTATATTGTTTAAGTCGATTTTTATCAGCACTTTGCGTATATACGATACGCGAAGGTATTCCTATACCCCCAAGATCATACAATAAAATCCCTTTCGTTTGCATCGGTTTTATATAAAATAGGCCCATTCAAAAAGGAGCGGATATGAGCCATTTAATCAATAAGGTCGTGACAATTCTAGTCGCTGTGATTGTTGTTTCATTTTTTCTACCGTGGGTGACAGTTGAGTCGACACACGTTGGAACGTTTGCCAAAATGCTTACAGGAAAGCGTCAAAATACTGTGGATCAAATCAGCGGCTTTCAGATCCCCATTAGGGCGAATAGTGATGCCTCTCGTCTGGCCATTACCATCATCAGGTTTTTTGCTCCCGATGTAAAAAATGTGGATAAAAAAAGCTTCTTTGTCTGGCTTGTTCCGGGTCTTGGATTGATTTTACTCGCATTGTGGTCTTATGCTCGTAAAATGGATTTTGTTAAAATTTTGATCGGTATTACCGGCATTGCCGTTTTTGTTTTCGCTCTTTTTAAGATTACCACGACTGATATGAGTAAATTCTTGCTAGAAGTCAAGATCGCTTACGGCTTATGGCTCACATTGTACAGTTTTTTAGGAATCGGGGTTTTAAGCTTTTTTTCGCTTGCGAAAAGTAAAAGCTAATTCTGTTTGCATGTTTTGTTGTGTTTGTTTTTGCAAAAAAAAGGGCAGATGCATAACATGTATCTGCCCTTATAGAAATATTTTTTGTGTGAAGTTTTTAGTTAGTTGACATCAAATGTGGTTGAGGCTCCTCCGGAATCAAATCCGGATTTAGAGGCAAAGGTATCCACATTGTATGTGCCCACACCATCTCGCTTAGGATTGACTTTGTACTCGAAAAGCACTATTCCATCGCTATTTGTAAATCCGCTTCCCGCAAGTCCTTTTCCGTTAGCCGTTGCGATAGTCACATTTACGCTTGCACTCTCAACGGCATTAGTGCCATCCGTGACGACAATGGTGATAAGAACTTTGTCGCGTTTCACATAACTAGGTTTATCCGTTGAGACACTGACGGAAAGAGCAGTTTGTGGTGGAGGTGGAGGGGGTGTTCCAACAGTGATATTGATCGAATCTGAGCCTGTCGCGTTTTCACTGTCATCCGCGGAGGCTGTGATTGTATGCTCTCCATCGCTGAGGACGACCGCGACTGAAGGACCGGACCCTATAATGCCATTGATGCTGGAGCTCCAAATAATATTCGTGCTCACATCACCTTCTTCCTGGTCATCAGCTGTCGCTTGAAAATCCACTACAACAGAAGAATCAAAAGTATCACTATTGTTCGGCTGAGTGATTGTGACAGTTGGCGCGTGATTAACAGGACCGATAGGGGTTGACGCTTCGGCCGCGTCCACAAGTCCAAAACCAAAATACGGATCACGTCCCGGATCTCCCAAGTCATCCGCGGTTATCTGCAAACGTTCACGAACTTCATTGACAACATTTCCGTCTCCGTCGCTATCCGTGATTCCGGATTGAATCACGAGAGCGGCCACACCAGCCACATGAGGGGATGCCATAGATGTTCCGTTATAAGAAACATATCCCCCTCCGAGCTTGACTGATGTGATATTGACACCGGGCGCGGCTAATTCAACTGTATCCCCTGTGCTGGAAAATG
>JADFSZ010000097.1 GCA_022560555.1 PVC group bacterium | reverse complement strand
TTAAATAAACATGAACGCATTTCTGTGATTCAGGGCGCTTTTGACGTGCCCCAAAAAAATGTTGTTGCCGGAAAAACGATTCTTATCGTGGATGATGTCATGACAACAGGAAGTACTCTCAACGAGTGTGCGAAAACATTGAAACAATCCTCGGCCAAAGATGTACATGTGTTTGTCTGGGCGCGGGGCCGGTGATGAGCATGGTGTCATGAGCTGCAAGTATTAATCTAAAAATAAAATGACAATATTGCCTGTTGATCCTCCTGTTTTTGTTCCTGCCACGATATCGATTGTATCATCTTGATCCATATCGCCAAGATCAAGAGCAAGGACTTTCCCATCGACCGCAAAGGGGCTGTTCGTGTCTTCTGTAAGATTTCCGCTGCCATCGTTCAGCCATACTTCCACCTGCCCCGTGTTTCCCGGGATTTCAACGCCAATAACTACGTCCAAGTCACCATCATTATCTATGTCTCCAAGCTTCAATGCATTAATTTTTAATGCAATTTCATAATCATCATCCTTCGTAAAAGTCCCATCTCCATTGTTGAGCCAGACTTCGATTTCGCGATTCGCAGCTCCGTTGCGTGTCCCAACAACGATATCAATAAATCCGTCCGCATTCATATCACCCGCATCTATGGCTCGCACCTGTTTACCGGAGGTATTGTAGGGGCTGCTGCTTTCCTCACTGAGATTTCCCGCGCCATCGTTTTCGGTCACTTTAATTTCGCCGTTTTTATCATCAGTGCCAGCCATAATATCTATGTCTCCATTTGTGTCTTCAGAGATATTGCCTGCCGCAAGGGCTAAGGGTTTTTTATTAAGTGACACTGTTAATGCGGAGCCAAAATCAGCATTCCCCGTATGAAGTCGGACCGTAATTTTCTTATCATCGTCCCCATAGATCAGATCATCCGTATCGTCACCATCCATGTCGGCATGGGTTACCGCAAGAACTTTTTTATTGGCATTGTAAGGACTGTTGTTATCTTCTGTAAAAGTTCCTGTCCCATCATTGATCCAAATTTCAATGGCATTGGATCCCTTAGCGTTGTTCCCGACCATGATATCGTCGTCGGTATCACCCCCTTGAATGGCTGAAAGAGCTAGGGCATTGACACTGTTGTTCGCAGTGAATGTGCTATGAGACGTGATGTTACCGGTTTCATCCGCGGTATTGAGCCAAATCTCAACCCTGCCGGAATTTTTGCCTGTTTTTGTCCCAATGGCCACATCCGGAAACTGCGTGTCCCCGGAATCGTCATTCAAGAATCCAACTTGAAGGGCTTGTACTTCTCCTGTAATGGCTATTGTCAGCTGACGAATAACGCCGGGTTTAGTAAACGTAAATTCAGCCGCGGCCGGATCTTGACCGCCGCCTTTTTTATCGATATTGTGGGTTCCGGACGAGATGGTTGATCCCTTTCTAAGGTTCGATGAATTAACCGTCCAAACAAATTCAAATTTACCGTCCGCATTTGCATTGACACGATCATTGGCTCCGCCGGAAATACTATCGCCGAAAAATGTGGATGTATCCAACATATTTTCAAGCCGGTCAGGACCCGAGTCATAATCCATACGAAAACCTGTTTCTGCAGCATTGTTTCTGTAAAAGCCATCACCTCGGACGAGCATGGTGTCGTCTTCTTCCACGGATGACGGAGTTAATGTGAGAAGGGGGCGTAAAGCTGTAAAAAGAAACCCGGCCGTAAAGCCACCTCCCCGGATATCAATGGTATCACCAAAGTCTGCTGTTGGTTCTTGATTGGCCCGCCATGTGATTTGAAATCCACCCGAAATATCTGTTGTAATATCTCGATTGGATGGACCGCCCACAGCATCGCCATCATAGGTTCCGTTATCCACATCCGTAAACGTTGTTAAACGGGTTCCAAATCCATCTTCAAGGTTGTAAGTGGTACTTGCCGATAAGTTAAAACCCGTGATAGTGAGTATTGTGCCCGGATACCCAAAAATGGGCGAAATCAATATGACATAACTCGGATCTTGGGTTACGGTGAAGACAACCGAACTCGGGTCCGAGGTTCCATTGGCGGAATCAATTTCATAGGGGACCGACACTCCCCCGGGATCCGTGATCCATGTCACAACCCATGTCACTTCAAAATTTCCGATTGTGTCCGTTGTGACGAGTTCATTGTTCGTGCCGGATATGGAATCCCCGGCAAATGTTCCCGTGTCGGTAAGATTGATCAAAAGCACAGGAGGTTCCGTTCCATATTTCGAGCTGGCTAAGTTGAGGGTTTCATTTGATTGAAATCCCTGCCCCTGAATCGTAAGAAGTGTTCCTGTTGGTCCGTTAGAAGGTATGAGGATGAGGCTCAGAACCGCTGGAGGCGACACCGTAAAAATGACACGGGCAGATCCATGACGTGCGGTAACCGTAAATACGTTTCCATCTTGAGTCACACTGAATGTCCCTCCGGCAAATGGGATGGGACTCGCAGTCGGAATGAGATTTTTTAAGGTCCACTCCACTCCCGCATGTGCGATGCTGTTGGCTTGGGCGAAGTCTGTATCGAGCGGCAAAGCCCGATAATGCGTGGACATCAGAAATGTAAACGTGCCTCCCAAAGTGGCTATTAGAACCATGATGACGATGGCCGCCATGAGAGAAGCTCCGGTTGAGTTCCTCATAAGTTTAACATTATCAAATTATTAAGATAATGTCAATGCCCGGGCAACATATATATAATTGGATTGATTTTTCTAAAGTTTTCACTATAATAGCCCCCCATGAAGGAGCGTCTTCGGGAAAATCTTGATCGGATACGCACACATATCCGGCACATTTGTGAGAAACATCACCGGAACAGCCAAGAGATTAGACTCGTTGTCGTTACGAAAACAATTCCTGCCGAAGTGGTGCGTGAATTGATGGCTCTGGATGTTCAGGATTTGGGTGAAAATAGAGTCCAAGAAGCGAAAGAAAAGATACGTCATATCAAAGAACCTTTTTGCTGGCACATGATCGGTCATTTGCAGACCAACAAAGTCAAAACGGCTCTCGAAATATTTTCAACGATTCATTCTGTGGATAGTTTGAAATTGGCCCAAGCGATAAATCAACAAGCCGAAAAAGTTGGCAAGAAGGTTGATGTTTTTTTGGAGGTGAACACATCCGGTGAGGAGGCTAAATGGGGCCTCCGCCCCGAAGAGGTCGAAAGCGTTTTAAATCAGATAGAGTCTTGTCAGAATATTCGCATACTGGGTCTGATGACGATGGCGCCTTTAACCGATGATGCTGAATGGATTCGCAGCACATTTAAGGCATTGCACAACATGCGGCTAAAATACAATTCAAGATGGAAATTATCTATGGGGATGAGTCACGATTATCCGTTGGCTTTGGAAGAAGGCGCGGATATACTTCGAATCGGCAGTGCCGTTTTTGAGGGAGTCTTAGAAACCAATGAGAAATGATAAATGACAAAGGTAGAAGACAGATAACAGAAAACAGAAGACAGTATCTGACTTCTGAACTCTGACCGCTGGTCTCTGACATCTGAACTCATAAAATGGTTAAAAAAATCAGTAAAATTATCGGTTTTATCGGTGCCGGCAATATGGCCGAGGCCCTGATAAAAGGGATGCTCCAGAAAAAGATTACTATTCCTGACAACATTCACGCAAGCGATGTCAGGCCCGAGAGACTGACCCAACTCAAAGAAGAAACCGGCATCAATATTTCCTCCAGGAATATTTCCATCCTTGAAGCCAGTGACATCTTGATTTTGGCCGTTAAGCCTCAGCAGATTAAAACTATTTTGGATGAAATTTCAAACCAAACCGAAGGCAAAGTGATCGTCTCCATTGTGGCCGGTGTCTCATCGGAGGTCATCAAAAACGTTTTAGGTCCGGACACAGATGTTGTGCGTGTGATGCCGAACACGCCGGCTCTTATCGGAGAAGCGATGACGGCACTGGCGTTTAGCGCGAACGTCAGCGATAAAAATCGTTCTGTGGTTCGAGCTGTTTTTGAATCCGTCGGACGGGTTGTTGAGGTGAAAGAGTCTCAGATGAATTTAATTACCGCTCTTTCGGGATCGGGCCCGGCTTATGTTTTTCGTTTAGCCGAAGAGTTGATTCGTGCTGGTGAAAAACTGGGTTTAGCGGCTGATCTTGCGAAGGAATTGATACTTCAGACGATCCTGGGATCGGCAAAGCTGCTCGCGGAATCTTCCGTACCACCCGAAGAGCTCCGGAAAAAAGTTACATCTCCCGGCGGCACAACGGAGGCCGGCATGAGTGTGATGGATCAAAAAGATTTTTCCGGCATCATTCTTGAGACGGTTAAAAATGCAGCGAAACGCGCGGATGATTTGTCAAAACTGAACACGTAAAATTTGGAGTGGAACATGATTGTACTAGGTCCTATTCTTAAAGGAATTTTAAGCTTCGGCATGATGCTTTTGTCGGGATATTTCTGGATTATTCTTATCCGTGTGTTCCTTTCCTGGGTCAATCCAGATCCGTATAATCCTGTTGTGCGCATTTTGTGTTCATTAACGGATCCTGTTCTTCAAAAAGCCAAACGTCTGATGCCGTTTTTGCAAATTGGTATGATGGACTTGACCCCTTGGGTTGTGCTTGTGGGGATTAATATTCTGCGGGAAATTCTGCAGAATTTTTATATTTACATTGTTCAATTAAGTTCATCCTCCATGGGAATATTTTGAGTCAAAGTGTTCGTGTGATAGAAGTGCGCGTAATACCTCGGGCCCGCAAAAATGAATTGATTTTGTTGGGAAAAAACCGGTTTCGGGCCAAGCTTACCGCGGTACCGGAAGACGGAAAAGCCAATGAGGCTCTAAAAAAGATGATTGCGAAAATGTATCATGTGCGCATATCCGCTGTTTCCATCGTAAAAGGAAAAAGATCCAGGGACAAGACATTAAAAATTGAGGCATAGCAGAAATGGGACAAAAAATCGGAATTATTGGCGGAAGCGGACTTTATAATATGGATGACTTGATGGATATCAATTCTGTTCGGGTAGATACCCCTTGGGGACCGGCCTCGGATGAATATGTGACGGGAAACTTGGGCGGTGTGGACGTTGTTTTTCTTGCTCGGCACGGAAAAGGACATCGTTTAACACCGTCGGAGATCAATTACCGGGCTAACATTTACGGAATGAAATTTTTGGGTGTCTCGCGGATTCTTTCGATTTCCGCCGTGGGCAGCCTCAAGGAAGAATATAAACCCCGGGATATGGTTGTTCCGGACCAGTTTGTGGATCGGACAAATCAAGGACGAAAGGGAACATTTTTTGGTGAAGGGTGTGTGGCGCATATTTCCTTTGGCCAACCGATTTGTCCTGTTTTAGCCGAACAGGCGGTAGCCGCGGGTCGCCGAGAACATCTGGGGGTTCACGCCAAGGGGACATATGTGAACATGGAAGGGCCCGCGTTTTCAACGAAGGCCGAATCGCAACTTTATCGAAGTTGGGGCATGGATGTGATTGGGATGACGAATCTATATGAAGCGAAGCTCGCGCGAGAAGCCGAGATATGTTATGTCACCATGGCGATGGTGACGGATTATGATTGCTGGCACGAGGAAGAAGAAGACGTTACGGTGGAGACGGTGGTTCAGCACCTTTTGGCCAATGTGGATAAGGCCAAAAAAATGATCCGCCGGATTGTTCCCGAGATACCTGTTGAGCGGAATTGCTCTTGCGCTCATGCCCTGGACAAAGCCATTATCACGGAGGTAAGTGCTATTCCGGATGCCACTAAAAAAAAGCTGGAACTCATTATAGGGAAACATCTGAAAGACCGTAAATCGTAAATGGTAAATAGTAAATCGAAAAAAATCACAAATTCATAACTCCGAACTGACAATGGGTACTCAAGAAAAAACGAATTATAAAGACACGATCAATCTGCCCTCAACGAATTTTTCCATGAAGGCGAATTTGACGATGAAAGAACCGGAGATCCTCCGGTATTGGTCGAGTCTTAATATGTATTCCGCGCTGCGTGAAAAACGAAAGGGGCAGAAGAAATACGTTCTTCATGACGGCCCTCCCTATGCTAACGGTCACATTCATTTAGGCCATGTTCTCAATAAAACACTCAAGGATTTTGTTGTGAAATTTCATTCTTTGGATGGCTTCGATTGTCCGTATGTCCCCGGCTGGGATTGTCACGGCCTTCCGATCGAGCACCAGGTTGTCAAATCTCCAGGGGGTCAAGACGTTGAGGACACTTTAAAAATTCGAAAAAAGTGCCGTGAATACGCGGATAAATTTATCAAAATACAGAAGGAAGAGTTTGAGCGTTTGGGAATTTTTGGTGATTGGGAAAAACCGTATTTGACGATGGATACTAGTTACGAAGCGGCGATTTTAAAAAGTTTTCGAAAATTGGTCGAGCGCGGATTTGTTTATAAGAAATTGCGTCCCATTCATTGGTGTTGCACCTGTCAGACGGCTCTCGCGGAAGCCGAAGTAGAACATGAATCTAAAACAAGCCCGTCGATTTTTGTCAAATTTCGATGTGAGGATGACCAGGGCCTAAAAAAGCCTGTGTATCTTCTCATTTGGACAACGACCCCTTGGACTTTGCCTGCGAACCGGGCGGTTTCAGTTCATGATGAGCAAACGTACGTTTTTGTGGATGTTGGGGGTGAAATCTGGATTATGGCGGAAACGTTGGTTTCTCAAGTGGCCGCAAGTCAGGGAGAAAATG
>JADFSZ010000096.1 GCA_022560555.1 PVC group bacterium | reverse complement strand
TGCGATGCAAACGAGCGGTTTATTCACAGCTGGAAGCCTTTGATTTTGAGGAAAAGATAAGGAGTCGCTGGCTGAGCCAAGTTCGGACTTATTAATTAAAAGCCGTTTGAAGATACTGAATGATGCTGTTTGAATCATACATCCATTGAACCCCACCGTCTTGCTCGATACGCAGGCACGGCACTTTACGTTTGCCGCCTTCTTTCAATAATTCATTTCCGATTATGTCGGTTTTGGCGTCCCTTAGTTCAATGTTGACATTCAACTTGTGAAGCGCCCGGCGCACTTTGACACAAAACGGACAGGCATGAAACTGATACAAAGATAAATTCTTTGATCGGCGGTCCACATCGCTTTGAGCATCAACGGATCTCTCGATCGGCTTTGGACGCGTTATGGCATCAAAGAATACAACAAGGGCGCCTAATATTTTTCGAATATATTTCATAATTCCCCTTAGTTAAATGTGAAGTTAGCCTGAATTGAAAAGACGCAGTCTGCCTTCTGTGCCTTCTCGTGTAAATTTGTAGAAATGCCAATGAGTGACACATGCATTCATGAATTGCGCAAAGCCTATAACGTCTCGTCGATAACGCAGACTGTTCTTGAAAAAATTACGAATGTAAACATCCCCCACCTTTCTTAAACTACGGTCTTTGAACAGCGTCCAAAACAGATTCCACAACAAAACCAAGCCAAATCCAAGAGTCGGAATCATTTTTCCTTCGTTGGCTTTGTCACATATTTCCGCCCGTTTATGCCGGAATTCCGGAAATCGAAAAGTTTTAAAATACCTGTCCATAAAGGCTTGCGGTGTGTAGAGCCGCTTGAGGAGTTCCCAGTAACCCTGCTGGAGTTCGTCCGGTGTCATTTGTTTGGGTGCGATATTACAATTTGGATCATCGAGTCTGAGGCGCCCTTCCTTCTCCATGCGTTTATAGAGCGGGGTTTTCGGTATCGCAATGAGAGTACCAACCATGGCCATAAGAATTCCATTGTTCTGAATAAACTGGTATTGCTCTTCAAAAATATTCTTGTCATCATTATCAAATCCGACAATAAATCCGGCCCTTACATTTATACCGGCTTTATAGATGCGATCTAACTTAGCTTCCATGGAGTCACCTGCTATATTCTGAAATTTCTTTGTCTCCTTTAGCGATTCCATCTTTGGCGTCTCAATGCCGATAAAGACGGCCCGAAAATTCGCATGATACATCAAATCAAGCAATTCAGCATCGTCGGCCAAGTTGATACTTGCCTCGGTCGACATCCGTAACGGATAATTATGTTTCTTTTGCCAAGGAATCATGAGCCGAAGCAGCTCTTTCGCAGCCTTTTTGTTTCCAATAAAATTATCATCAACGATAAAGCAGGAGAAGAAGCCTGCCTTGCGCATGTCATCGAGCTCGTCAATAAGCTGCTCCGGTTTCTTGGTTCTTGGACGGCGGCCAAAGGTGATAATGATGTCACAGAATTCACACTGAAAGGGACAACCACGAGAGAACTGAATAGCTCCTGAAGCGTAGCGGTCAACCTTAAGCAGATCAAATCGGGGACTCGGAACCGTCGTCATATCTGTACGATTTTCTTGTTCGTAAAACTTCTTGTACTCTTTTCCTGATGCGAAACATTCAATAAACTCCGGCCAGGTCTCATCAGCCTCACCAGAAAAGAGGACGTCACAGTAACCGTCGAAGTGTTTCTCATCAACCGAAGCGTAGGCACCGCCAACGATGGTAAAGATCTTCATTTCACGCACCTTTCGCAGAATTTCCATCATGCGCTTCTTTTGGACTACCATGCCGGTTACACCGACGATATCAAAGTCCTTGAGAGACGCGAAGTCAATCTCCTCCACGTTTTCATCAAGAAGATAAACCTCGTGATCCGGAGTAAGACCCGCGAGATAGGGCAAGGCTCCCGTGATCATCGTGCATGTCCTTTTCCCCGGATAAAGCGGCAATGCATATTCGAAGCCCCAATAGGAAGGCTCAAATTTTGGATTAATCAGACATATTTTCAGGCGTTTCATTTCCATCCTTGTTTGTTATAAATTTCCAAATAAACGTTTTTATCTTCTTCTTGGCTTTTTCGCGTCTCTTCTATTAGCCAGTTACTACGATTATATCATACTTAAAAGCTCAAAAAAGACTCTTTTCCTCCAAACAAAATTCAACCAGCTCTTTCACGGTCCCTTCCGCCACACAAATACAGGTATCGGCAGCGCCATAGTAAACCTTGATATCACCATTCTCCTCGACAATCGCTCCGCAAGAAAAAACAACATTATTCACATCCCCGATACGCTCGTAGGGTTCCCGCGGAGAAAGAATCGGGATATCGGATTGCCCAAGCATTTTTTCCGGATTTTCTAAGTCCAAAAGAAATACCCCCAAGCGGTAAATGGGTCCGGAATTGGTCATTTTAACACCGTGATAAATCTCAAGCCAACCTTGCTCGGTTTCAATAGGAGGAACCGAACCTCCGATACGGTAGGAGTCCCAAAAATCACGGCGAATCTCAGCAACAAGTTTTGAATGTCCCCAAAAAATCAAATCTTTAGAATAAGAGATCCAAATATTGCCAATCCCACCGGAAATCGGACGATCGAGCCGGACATACCGGCCATTGATTTTTCTTGGAAAAAGCAGCCCATCTTTGTTGCCCGGCTCAGAGACTATCGCGATTCTCTCGTAATGCTCAAAATCTTCTGTCTTAGCCAGAGCAATACGAGCTCCGTACCGGGAATAGGCTGTATACATAATGTAATAAATGCCCTCGAGATAAATGATCCGGGGGTCCTCAACGCCTCGTTCCTCGTAGGTTTTGTACGGCTCGATATCGCAAGGATACATACAGGGTTCCTTCCCGACAGTAAAATGATATCCATCTTCACTATGAGCTTTTAAAATGACGGAATGACCTTTCAGATCTTCAACCCGGAGCAGAAAAATATATTGATCGTTAAATTTTGTAGCAGCCCCATTGAATACGGTATTACAGCGAAAAGGAATATCCTCTAATTTAATAATAGGGTTTCTCTCCCACCTTTTCAGAATGTCTCTTCTAAAACGAACCATTCTCACGCCCCTCCTCACCTAAACATTCCTCCACTAACTCTGACAGCAACACGGTCCCCAAGTTAATCCCCATATCAGCACCTCCATAGTAGAGCATGATTTCCTTATTCTCGACAATCGCGCCGCAGGAAAATACCATATTCCCATGATCTCCAACCCGTTCGTAAGATTCCCGGGGAGAGAGAATCGGGAAAGAGGCCCGTCCAATCAACCGGGAAGGATCCTCTTTGTCTAACATGGCTACTCCCAGACGAAAGAGAGGACCTCCCGACGTTTCTTTGACCCCATAATAAATGAGAAGCCACCCTTCTTCCACTTCAAGCGGAGGAACAGCACACCCCACACGACTCTCATCCCAAAACCCGGGTCCCCGCGGAGACATCACAACAGAAGACCGGCCCCAATAATATAAATCTTTAGAATAAGAAATCCAAATATTGCCTCCCTCGAACGGTCTCTCAAGCCTTACATAACAATCATTAATTTTTCTCGAGAATAAAGCCCCGTTATGATTATCGGGCTCTGAAATGAGGCCAAGTTTTTCGATCGTCTGAAAATCACTTGTCTTTGCTAAAACCAAGCGTTTTCCATTCCGAGACAAAGCTGTATAGACGATATAATAAACTCCGTCCAAATAGGTAATGCGCGGGTCCGCCACACCATGTCCTTCATATTTTTGAAACTCACCTTCCGTCGCAGGGCCCAGAATGGGTTCTTTGTCCAAAACAAAATTCATGCCATTCGTACTTCTTGCGACGAAAATAACTGAGTGACCTCTCATTGTTTCTATGCGGACAAGAAGAATGTATTGATTTCCGGCCTTAACGGCCCCTGCATTCATAATATTAAGGCAGCTGAAACTAAGATCCTCCAATTCAATAATAGGGTTTTTCTCAAATCGATGAACAAGATCCCGCCCTGAAGTCTGACGCATCATGAACTCCTTATTTCATTTCATCTCTGACTGCTGATAAGCCATTTCCGCAATGGATAAAAGTGCGATCACAGCACTGAGGGTGCTCTCCGCCCCTTGGTTAAGGTTCGCTCCTCTAGATGTTAAACCGTCATAACAACCTCCTGTCACCCGATCATAAAGCGCAACCGAAAGGTCATTTTCTCCGAGAAACCAATCAACGGATGTTTTCATTAAACTCAAATAATTCTCATCATTTGTATATCGATAGGCAAATTTACTGAGTTCCACCATCCATAGCGCGTCAATGGCCTGTTGATCATACTGCGCTTTTTTCTGGTTCTCTTTAGAATGCCATCCTTTACACCCAATCAACGAAAGATGTCCGTTTCTTACGGACTGCTGACGCAAAAAGACCGTGGCCTTTTGCGCCACGTCTTGATATTTCTTTTGCTTAAGCGAGTAAGAAGCGACCCACAAAGCCACGGGCAACAAGCCATTGGCATAGGTTAACGAATTTTCAAACCAAAACCATTTTTCATCGGAAGTTTCTTGATAAGATCGGACTAGGCTCTCGGCTAAGATCGTCATGAGAGACTTAATCTGCTCATCATCCGGAAAGCGGAGCAAGTAATAATAAAGTCCTAGAATTGAAAAAGCGATTCCTCTTATTTCAAATTTTTGGGTATGAGGCAGCACTTTTTTAAAACAAGATTTTGCTGCCATTCCAAAACGAGCAGGCCCATAAGCCATAACATACCCTAATCCCCAAAGACACCGGCCCTGGCAATCATCGGATCCGATTTCATCAAGGGGCTGCTTTCTCATATCATAAAAATTCCGAAACAAGCCATCCTCTCTTTGAGCATAAAAAACAAACGCAAGATATTTATTCAGAAGAGACAGGGCAGATCCTTCATTAAAAATCCGGTAAAATTTTGTCGCGACAACAATGGCCCGCGCGTTATCATCAACACAATATCCATGATCATAGTTCGGAATGGTATAACGAGCATGCTGCAACATCGCAAAATCGTCTGTCAATGTCATGATATGATCTAATTTTGGAAACGGAAATTTAGAGGATAAGAGGATCGGCTCTTTTGCCTTTTTTCGTTCCGAAACAATCAATGGGCGTTCTTTTTGAACCGAACGGAATACGTCAAGATATTCTTTTGCCACATTCGGCCATCTCATTTTCATCCCGAATTTATAAGACTTATCCCGCATCACCTCGCAAGCATCTGCATCTTGAAATAAATTTTCTAGCGCTTTTGCCAACGCGTTCGCGTTTTTAAAAGGAACTAAAACACCTCTTTGATCCCGAAGAAGTTCTTCCGCGCACAGACTGGGCGTCGAGATCACCGCCTTTCCGGCTCCCAAAGCATAACACAAGGTTCCGGAAACTATTTGTTCGCGATTCAAATAAGGGATAACATAAAAATCAGCCGCATGAATATATTCGCAAAGCTCTTCTAACTCAACAAAACGATCATACAAAAAAACATGTTTTTGCAAACCCAGACTCTCAATTTGCCGCATGAGTTTGTGACGGTATTCCTCTCCATAGTGTTTAATAATTTCCGGATGAGTCGCGCCTAAAACAATATAAACAAGATCGGGATAACGCTCTACAAGAGCCCCCATCGCTTCAATCATATATTCAATACCTTTATCCGGCCCCAAAAGTCCAAAAGTCAAAATCATGGTCTTGCCGGATAAATCCAGATTTTCCTTAAGTTTTTTTGAATCAGATCGTGAGAAATCCGGAATCCCGTGCGGGATATAAATTAATTTTTCTTCAGGAACCCCTCGATTCTTCAACATCGGGATGGCTTTTTCGGCCAGAACAATCAAGCGATCGCTTCTTGCTATCAGTTCACGAAAAACTTTTTCATGGGTTTCGTCCATAGATTTTTCAAGAACCGTATGAAGGGTCGTTACAACCGGAACTTTCACCTGCCGGAGAAACACATGAAGGTATTCCCCCCATTCTCCTCCATAAATTCCATATTCATGTTGAACACACACAACATCTACCTTGCTGGTATTAACAAGGTCGGCGGCTTTCTCATAATCAGAAACGATTTGATCCCGAATATCAAATTTAACCCTTTCGGGATAATCATAACCTTCAGAGCGATTGGTCATAGCAATGGCATACACATTGCAGTTTTTGCTTACCTCTCTAGAAACCGCTTCACAAATATCTTTTGTAAATGTCGCGATGCCGCATTTTCGGGGAAGATAATTACCCAGAAAGGCAATAGACCGTTTAATGCTTTTTGACATGTTCCATCAACTCCTTCTCACTCAATGAAGCGAGGCAAAGAGCCTCATCCGATGCACCATAGTAGATATCGATTTGATTATGATCTCTTTGGATCGCTCCGCAGGTAAATACAACATTTCCAAAAAAACCTTCTCGCTCATACAATGTTTCCGGCTGCAAAAGAGCCTCCTGTGATCGTCCTAATATTTTCAAGGGGTTCTCCAAATCCAGCACAACAATCCCTAAGGCATATTTTTCAGAATCATCAACTCCATGATAAATCAAAATCCATCCGTGCTCTGTTTTGAACGGAGGAGCTCCGGCTCCAATCTTAGAATGATCCCAAAATCCGGGACGCGGCCCCATCAAAATTTTGTACTCGCCCCAATGAAGAAGATCAGGAGAGGTCGCCATCCAAATGTCACCTTCGCTCCACCCATGACCAAAAGGTCGATGCAGGGCAAGATATTTCCCTTGAATCTTCTCAGGGAACAAAACAACATTACGATTATTCGCTAAA
>JADFSZ010000095.1 GCA_022560555.1 PVC group bacterium | reverse complement strand
CGGGATAAGGTCAGGAGTTTCCGTAGAGCAAGCTCTACAAACGCCTAATGTTTAGAAGAGCCAAGCTCTTCTAAAATTATGCACGAGCTTATTAGGTTCCAGGCCCATGTAGAAACCTGACACAAGCTTTCAGGGTTGCCGATTCGGGAGGAACCTGTGCATGAGAGGCGTCACCCGCTAACTCAATTTCGGATTTCGGAATGTAGATTTTGGAATGAAAGATAATCGACTTTTTTGGTTTTGGATAGAATCATACTGGGGAAACTATAATGGAGAGAAAAAAAACAAGGGTGGTTTTTGTGAGGCGTTTTGTTCTTTTGATGTTCCTCTCTTTATGTTTGACGGGGTGTTCCACGCGTTCACAAACCGTTCGTCGAAATAAGAATAATTCTTCCATGCTTGTGTCTAAAAGCGCTGATCGTCAGCAGATTCCGTATACGCATGTCGTTCGAAAAGGTGAGACTCTGTGGCGCATATCTCAAAAATATGGTTTAGCTCTTGAGACGTTTCTCAGAATGAATAACCTGACAAAGAGTTCCACGATTTATCCAGGGCAAAGGCTTGTTGTGAATAGCGCTTATTCATCGACAAAGCAAAGAACTTATTCCAGAGAGACTTTAAGTAAAAAAGGAAATTTTCGATGGCCGGTTCAAGGAAAGGTTATTCATAAATTTGGAGACCAAAAAAATGGTGTGCCCTATCGAGGTATAGTTGTTTCTACCGGCGAGGGGACAAAGGTGATGGCCTCCCGAGGCGGTATTGTAACGTATGTTGATGATGATATGACCGGACTTGGAAAAGTTATTATCATTGAGCACGGAAACGGTTATTCCTCCGTCTATGCCCATAATTCAAAAAACATGGTCTTGAAAGGACAGTCGGTTAAACAGGGAGAGATTATTGCCCTTGCCGGAACAACGGGCCGAGCTGAGGCATCTCAGCTCTATTTCGAAATCAGAAGAAATTCAAGACCCATTAATCCGCAGGCCTATTTAAAATGAGAATCGGTGTCATAGCAGATACGCATTTAACCAAAGAGAAAATCCCCGAAAAGTTGCTCGATCTTTTTACGGATGTTGATGCTATTATTCACTGCGGTGATTTTGTTAATGATACCGTTGCCGAAGTCTTAGAGAATTTGGGCAAACCATTTTACGCTGTTTTTGGGAATATGGATGAAGATATGATTCGAAAGAAATACCCCAGAAGACAGGTTTTGGAATTTGAAGGTATTAAAATTGGTTTATTTCACGGCCGCGGAGCTCCGGATGAAGTCCGGGAATCCGTTGAAATGGCGTTTGTCGATGAACATGTGGACGCGTATGTTTTTGGGCATTCACACGCGCCGCTTAATATCGAAAAAGACGGAAAATTATTTTTTAACCCGGGTAGTGCGACGGATAAACGAAGGGCTCCTTATTGTTCCTTTGGAATATTGACCGTAGCCGACGGGAAAATCCATGGTGAAATCATCCCTTTGGACAAAACTTGAAGGAAGTGAAATGAATCTTAAAGAACGCATGCGGGATTTATGTGACCGCACCAAGAAGGCCTCGTACTCATTAGCCTCTGAAAATACTGAGATAAAAAATAAAATTCTTCGTACCACGGCTGACAATATTCTCGATCAAGAAACCCGGATAAGAGAAGAAAATAAAAAAGATCTTGATGCGGGGCGAAAGGCCGGCCTTTCAAGTGCTTTACTTGACCGACTGGAGCTTACCGAAAAACGTATCCACGCCATGGCTGAAGGTCTCCGGACCATTGCCGATCTTAAGGATCCTGTCGGAGAGATTTTGCACGAACAGACACGTCCGAACGGGCTTGTAATCCGTAAAATACGAGTTCCGATCGGTGTGATATGCATTATCTATGAATCACGTCCGAATGTGACGGCAGATGCCGCGGGCTTGGCTCTCAAAAGCGGGAACGCTGTTATCTTAAGAGGGGGAAAAGAAGCGGTGCATTCAAACCGGGTGATTGCGGGAATTATCCGTGATAGTATTCAACAGTGCGGCTCTAATCCTGACCTTGTGGGATTTGTGGATACAGAAGACCGTGAAGCGGTTAAATGGCTGCTTCAAGCGGAAGCATTTATTGATATGGTTATCCCGAGGGGAGGCGAAGGGCTTACACGGGCTGTCGCGGAACTATCCCGAATCCCTGTATTAAAACATTATAACGGCATATGTCATGTGTATGTTGATCGGGATGCGGATCAAAACATGGCATCGAACATTGTGATGAACGCCAAAACCCAACGTCCGGGCGTATGTAACGCGATCGAAACTTTGCTGGTGGATAAAGCCATTGCCAAGACGTTTTTGCCGGATATGATCAAACAATTAGAGGATAAGGGTGTCGAAATACGCGGATGTCCAGAGACAAAATCTCTCGCGAATCATATTAAGGATGCAACAGAAAAAGATTGGTCCACAGAGTATCTTGATTTGATTTTATCCGTACGTGTAGTTGAAAATATTGAGGAAGCCGTGAAACACATAAATACATTCGGATCCCGGCATTCTGACGCGATCGTTACCAAAAACAAGAATACCGCTGATAGATTCATGAAAGATGTGGATTCAGCGACGGTCTACGTGAATGCCTCAACACGATTTACGGATGGATTTGAATTCGGCATGGGGGCGGAAATGGGTATCAGTACGGACAAACTTCATGCCCGTGGTCCTGTCGGCTTAGAGGAACTAACAACATACAAATATTGTATTGTGGGTCATGGCCAAATTCGAACCTAAAGGCTCCAAGAGACGAATAGGACTTTTTGGCGGGACTTTTGATCCTATTCATTTGGGACATCTTTTAGTGGCCCAAGAAGTATTAGAGAAACTCAAATTAGACCGTATTATCTTTGTCCCGGCTTATCGGGCTCCGCATAAAAAAAGAAAATTCATTACTCCGTATATTCACAGAATAAAAATGGTGAACTTGGCGATTAAAAATAACCCGAATTTTTGTTTATCAGATTGTGAGATAAAGCGAGGAGGGGTCTCTTATACGTATCTAACTCTTGAATACTTTCAAAAAATATATCCGAATGGCCTCTTGTATCTTTTAATGGGCCTCGATCAATATAATGAAATCTTTACTTGGAAATACCCGGAGCGTATCGTGAAGTGCGCTAAGATAGCCGTGATCGGACGTAATCAAAAGAGACCCAAAATACCAGAGGTGTGTTCACGGGCTCTGAAGAGGAAGATTGTCTTGAAAACACTGTTTGTCAATACGTCCGAAATTGAGATTGCCGCGTCAGAGATTAGAGAAAGGGTGAAAAAAAAGAAAACAATCGAGAATTTAGTTGTTCCTGATGTTTGGAGGTATATATTAAAAAAGAATGTATATCGATAAAATAATGAAAAATCGGTGGTCGTATGAGAAAATATTTACCATACATTTTGTTTATTGGGGTTCTTTTGGTATTCTTAATGCCCATTCTCATTTCGGCTGAGACAGAAGGTTCCCGGGCCCAAAAAATATTTTAAAACAATTAAATGTTATGGAAACAAAACAAGATCAAGTGATCCAAAACCAGAAAAAGATCTTGAAAGATCCGGAAAAAATTCGCTTGACGGTTAATCGTATTCGAGGAATGTAGAGGGGAATGTATAGGATGAAAACACGTAAAAATTATGCATTTACCATTTTTGAACTTGTGGTAGTCCTGGCGATCATTACAACCTTGGTAGCGATGATATTCCCGGTATTGCAAAAAGCACGAGATACCGGTCGTAAAACGTCGTGTGTGAGCAATCTAAAACAGATTGGCACGGCATTGAGTATGTATCTGGATGATTTTAGACACCGTCTTCCACGAGTCGGGACGGGGCGAATTGAATGGGCTAATAATCTGAATAATATTTACATTGATGACCAGAATCTTTTTTATTGCCCTACAGCGCCTGGTAACTCAAAAAACTGGACAAATTTGGATGATAATGTTGGTGTTTCTTATGGGATGTCATTCTACTTAAATGAAGCTATACTACTTTTTCCTGAATATGATGGGATTGAGAATAAATCAACAAAAGTCTTGATAGCGGATGCGGATCTCACGATACGGCCTGCGCATCAGAATAAATCGATTCTGTATTTTGGTCTTACCGTTCCAACCGTTTCGGATCGACATAACGGGGGGAGTAATGTCTTGTTTTGTGATTTCCATGTTGGGTGGCAGTTAAAAACTACTTTGGAGAGCAATTATCCGGCATGGTGGAGTTCCGATGGTTTGTAATTGCAAATAATATGATGCCTCAAAAAACAGAGCTTCTTGATACCTATATTCATCTCTTACAGGAGAAAAGTGCGCGGGATATTGTGTCCCTGGATGTCTCCAAGCTTTCTGTCATTGCCGATTATTTTATTATTTGCTGCGGGACATCCGAGCGGCATCTGCTGGGAATGGCCCGGGAAGTGCAAAAATATTACAAGGAATCCCACAAGAAAAACCCGATGGTGTCCGGCAGCGATACCGGGTGGGTGCTTGCGGATTGCGGTGATGTCATTATCCATCTTTTCCGGGAGGAAACCCGCAAAAAGTATGATCTGGAAGATTTGTGGAAAAAAGCTCCGAAGGTTTTCCATTAGCATGAAACTCACCGGAAATTATTGGCGCATAACTCTTAGTCTTAAACTCCTTAATATTCGACGCGAGTACGGATGGATGTCTGTTATTTCTTTGATATCCGTTTTGGGTGTCGCTGTCGGTGTCGCGGCTTTGATCATTGTTTTATCCGTGATGAATGGTTTTGAAGAAAATTTTCGTGAGAAAATATTGGGTGTTAACGCCCATATGATGATTGAAAAGGATGTTGGAATCAGTCAATATCTGGACATCTCAAATGATATTGCCTCACAGCCTCATATTGTCGGTGTTTCTCCTTATGTGCGCGGAGTGGTCATGATAAGACATCAGCAGAATGTGAGTGGGGCCGAATTGAAAGGCATAATCTCAGCCTATGAAAGGAACGTATCCCGGATTCATGAATTTATTCAGGAGGGAAAATTTGATTTTTCCGGCCAAGAAGAGCAGGGGGTGGTCTTAGGATCCGTTTTAGCCGATACTCTCAGGGTTAAAATCAACGACTCCGTGGAGATTATCTCTCCTGTTTTAGAAAGAAATAATTTTGGAAACAAAATTCCGATTTCCCGAACACTACGGATAGTCGGGATTTTCCACTCAGGGATGTACGAGGTTGATGCCGCAAAAATCTTTACCTCATTGTCAACGGCACAAGTTTTGTTTGGCGTCCCGGATGTGGTGTCCGGATTTTCCATGAAGGTGGATGATCCGTTCCAAGTGCAAAAGATTAAAATGGAACTCAAGCAAAATTATTCTTATCCATATTGGGTGCGGGACTGGACGGATCTCAATGAAAATTTATTTTCGGCCATGAAACTGGAAAAAACCGTAATGTTTCTCGTCCTGACCCTCATAATCGTAGTGGCTGCTATGAACATTGCAAGCACTCTTTTTATGGGGGTTATTGAAAAAACACGTGAGATCGGAATATTAAAAGCCCTTGGCGCGACATCAAGGGATATCTTGTTCATATTCACCATTAAAGGGTTTTTGATTTCATTCTTTGGTGTTCTTTTGGGTGTTCTGACAGGTGTCGGCGTTTCCGTCTATTTAGAGAAAAATCCGCTCATTGGTCTACCAAGCGATATTTACTACATCGATGCCTTGCCGGTTGCCCTAAATTCAAATGATATTATGATTGTTGTCCTTACTGCCATTGGTGTGTGCTTGATGGCTTCTCTTGTTCCCGCCAAAAAGGCGGCAGCGTTAAATATTGTGAAAGCACTTCGATATGAATAATGTTATTTTAAAATGCGTAAAAATTCAAAAAAATTTTACTTCGAATGGGCAAAACATACAAGTTCTCCGGGGAATCAGTATTGATGTGAGTCAAAATGAAATTGTCAGTATTGTCGGAGTTTCCGGAGTAGGGAAAAGCACGCTTTTGTATATTTTAGCCGGACTGGATCACCCGACGGATGGAGATGTTCTTCTGGAAGGCAAAAGCCTTTTGGGCTATAATCCGAAGCATTTAGCTCGGATACGAAATCATGACTTTGGGTTTGTTTTTCAAACTTTCAATCTGATTCCTGAACTGGACGTTTTGCATAATGTTATGCTTCCGTCTTTAATAGCCGGAGTTGACTCCAAGGATGCTCTAGAAAGAGCCAAGCTTGTCATTGAGAGGGTCCATTTGGAGCATCGAATTCATCATGACACGACTGTGCTCTCAGGAGGAGAGAAGCAGCGTGTGGCGATGGCCCGTGCTCTTGTCAACAAACCTAAGATTGTCTTTTGTGATGAGCCTACAGGTAATCTTGATGAGAAAATCAGCGAGGATATATTTCAGCTTATAAGCGAATTAAATCGCCAAGATGGAACAACTTTTCTCGTTGTTACGCACGATGTGAATTTAGCCAAAAAAGCTCACCGTATCATTCGTATGGTTGATGGACGTATCGATCAGAGAGATGTTTTAGGCCAGCCTAGCTCAATTGGTAGAGCACTTCACTCGTAATGAAGAGGTTGTCGGTTCAAGTCCGATGGCTGGCTTGTTTTTTAAGCCCTGCTGTGATTTCTGGCCCTATAATCCCTAAGCCTTTTATTTTGGTGTTACCCAAATCCCTTGATTTCATAAGAGACCTATGATAGGCTCTCAAATACTGTATTTAAACTATATATGGTTTACCACATCATTTTCTGTTTAACGTCTACAGAGGTTCGTAAAAGGCATGTTTCAGAAAAATATTGTTTTAGTAG
>JADFSZ010000094.1 GCA_022560555.1 PVC group bacterium | reverse complement strand
GGGCTGTGTTTTCAAGAATTTCTATGAGAGATTTCATGGACGGCTCAATATTCAAGTTTTTCTAAACGTTTGATCCCGAGAAGCATGGGAACAAGGCCCATTATAATACTAACGAGTGTACACATCAAGGCAACAACTAAGATCCAAAATCCGTACAATTTGTGCGTCAGGGCGTCTTTGACATAATACATATAGACCGGCATCATCATAAAAGCCACCATCAAAATGATATAAGTGAGGCTCAATAATAAAACGAGGGTTCCTCCGAATCCGGATACGATCTTTGACGGATTCTCATCCTGGAAATTAGGAAAAAGAACACCCATCCCGACAGAAAGCCCCGTTAAAGCCAAACTAATAAGAAAAACGCCATAACAAGTAAAAAGCATGATATCTTTCGGGGAATCCAGCATGATGTTGGATAGAACAATAAGAAACTCTGTTATCAGAGTCACACTAATAAACGAGAGAAAAAACTTTTCCCACAAAATCCAGCTCTTTTTTATCGGCATCATACCGATGATCCAGAACCGCCTCCCTTCCATACTATACAGGGGAAAGACAAAACGGGTTGTCAATGTCGCTAAAACCATAGCCGTTGAAGCCAGATTTAAAAACAAGATAATAACCTTCCAAAACATGGTTTCGATTTGATACGGCATTTGCTTTAAGTTCGCGATATATATACCCAGTAGTCCGAAAAAGATCAAAAACTGTGTCCACTGGACCGGATCCCTGACAAATGATTTTATATCTTTGATCATCAGTTGGCGAATATGGCTGTTTACAAACCCGAATAAGAGCTCAAGCCGTGCATAAAAAGAGCTCCTGAATCTTTTCATTTTCTTATGAAAACTCGCGTTTTCCCAGATCCGGTAATAAAAATTCCCTCCCGCATGATAATTGATTTGAAAAATCAGCGCGGCATTGATACATATGAGACCGAAATAAACCATGGATTGCTTTAGGGATCCCTTTAAGACATCAATGAGGCCTTGGCTCAACCAATAGCTCGGCAAAAATGGATTTTGCGTGAATGCCGTGTGAGATAAGATTTTATTCAAGATCACAAGCTCCGTTCCATGACCGGAGGGCTCTTGTCTCCAAATCCGCGTCCAACACAATAGAGCTATGCCGGCGATAGCAAGCGTCCCGATCAATATCGTACGCAGGGTGTTTCGATGGGCCTGACTTAAACGGACAAGCAGACTCGCCGCTAAAGTTCCCACTCCGCCTGCCAGCACAAGAAAGGGAAGTATCACCAAAAACCCCATACAATAAAATAGTCCGCTTGCGTGACGAATTTGGCCATACGAAAGAATGAGAGGCAGCACCAAAAACAGTGATGCCCACGAGCTATAAACAAGAGTATCAAAAAACCGGACACTCCATACCGTTCTGTAATGTATGGGAAGGACAAAAAGATGTTCATTTATTTTTGATCGAAACAATGTCATATAACTTGTGACGGCACTGCTCATAATCAGCATCAACAGAAGGGAAAAGAAAAATAAATAAAGAAGCCGGTCAAGTAAAAACTCGCCAAAACCCGGAAATTGGTACACAAAACTAAAGGCGCGATACATGGAAAAGTAAATGGCTAGACCCAGACAAAAAGTAAACACACTGATAAAAATGATTTTAAGACGGGGTTGTTTCTTTAAGGAAAGAATTGTGTTTTTGAGAATAGTGCATTTCAGTTTAATAATTTCGTAAAAGGGATATTCCATATTTTATTCCAAAGTGATTTATGATTCCGTTTCATCAGAGAGAGCCATGAAGATCTCCTCAAAGTCTTTTTTGTGTTCGGCGCGCGCAAGAATCTCATCCCTCGTACCCAAAGCAACCAATCGGCCCTGATGAATAATGCCTATGCGATCCGCGAGCTCTTCGGCCATAGACAGGATATGCGTGGACATAAAAACGCACCCGCCTTCTTTGGTCTTTTGTTTAAATAAGTCTTTCACTTGACGGATCCCCTTGGGATCAAGCCCGACCATGGGCTCATCGACAATGATCAGTTTGGGATCATGAATCATGGCCGCGCTGATAACAATCTTTTGACGCATGCCATGAGAATAGTCTTCCATTAAATGATCGGCCCTGTCTGTCAACGAAAACATTTTCAAGTACTCCTGAATCCTCTCTTCGGATAATTCAGGAGGGACATCATACATACGTGCTACAAACTCTAAAAATTCACGGCCCGTTAACTTTTCAAAAATATACGGAAAATCCGGGATATAGCTCATGATCTTTTTAACGGACACATGGTCCTTTTTCATATCCAAGCCGTCAATTTTGACCTCCCCGGAGGTCGGGTATAATAACCCTGTTAACACTTTGATCGTTGTCGTTTTTCCGGCACCGTTAGGACCCAGGAAACAAAAAAATTCTCCTTGAGCCACGTTGAGAGTTAGTCTGTCAACAGCCGTATTTTCACCAAAAGATTTTGTCATGTTACTGATTTCAATCATATGTTTTTTCATCTGAGCCTCACTCATTCACAATGTCTATTACTTCAATTTGAATCCGGCCCACAAGGCTCGCAATGCGCGCCTGCTCTTCAAGAGACCCGGCAAAAAATGGTATATGCGTTGTGTCCGCAATATTTTGTCCGAAGGTCGGATCCATCTGTATCCATTCACCGACATAGACCGCCGGCCAAGCATGATAATAAAATTTATTATCCAAAAATACAAGTCCGACGATCGGAATGACCGGGATCCCTTTCGCGCGCGCGAGAGCGGTAAAGAGGACCGTATGTTCATT
The DNA here is from genome assembly GCA_022560555.1 of PVC group bacterium. Lineage (GTDB taxonomy): Bacteria > JADFSZ01 > JADFSZ01 > JADFSZ01 > JADFSZ01. The sequence continues at coordinate 4,076 of JADFSZ010000094.1, read as the reverse complement.
GCAATCTCCATACCCCGATTTCAGCACATCAAGCGCGGATGGAATGGATATGACGGGTTTTTTCTCGAGTGTGTCAAAGACCCATTCATTAATCTTTTTTGCCGCGCCCCAGAGATCTAAATCAGTGTCAACAATCTCATGCGCGGTTGAGACGATCAAAGGGTGTTGGGTTTGGATCAGTATTTCGCCTTTAAGATATACGCTCATGGCTTCTTCGTCAGGCTCTTCGATTTCTCTCAATATCTCAAGGTCATTTTCGCCCGGTTTGGTAATAATAATTTCAATTCCGGAAGGTTTTTGAATGACATCAATATTTTGTATTTCTTTAGGAGGGAAATCCCGTAACACCCCCGCGTCGATTCCTTGTATCCCGAGAGTAAGTTTTTTAATGTTTTGGGGATTGGGGATTTCTTTTGTAACAGGAATGGATGTTGCATTCGTTAAATCCAGATTTCCCGGCATGTCTGTTAAGGCATCCTCACGTGTAGAGCGAATCATGACCCAGCCTAATGGATTGATTTCTTTAACGATTTCCCGGTGCTCATTGAGCCACACATAGCTTAAAAGTCCGCGATAGTTAAACTCGATCTTTAATAAACCATCTTTTTTTTCTAACACGTCATAGGTCAATGCATATTGACCCATCGCCATGGGATCAAAAACAATGAATTGCCCGTGATCTCCGGGACGAAATTTTTTCTGAGTCATTAAAAAGTTCATATCTTCCGAAAATATAATATTTTCCGGCACATTCAGATCGAATGACTGCTCTGATTGTCCTGTTTTTAAATGAACGGACAATACTTGGTCATGCATCTCGCCCTTCAGAACCATTTTGTAGCTTTTGGTATCAACATAAAAAGTAAAATTCTTCAGCCTGGCTTCCGCATCAAAAAAACTAAATCCGCTCATCTTAATGTTTTGGGTCACATCCAGAACTTTCATTTTTAACTGGGTCCGATGGGACAACGAAAACATCGTTTCTCCCTCTCTATCCATTTGCGTCAAGTCCGTGTGAGAATATCCCAATTTTTCCCCCTTATAAAATATCTCCATCCATTGATTAAAGGGTCTGATAATGGGACTAGTCACAAATGTTTTATCTGTTCGGTCTTTTTGAATATGAATCTCAGTTTTGACAAGATGCCCCATCATCAAAATCCAGACACACCCGATGATGACGGTCACGACATTTCTGGGGACGGATAAAGGAAAGTTAAGAGCCCGAAGAGACATGGGGACTAGATATCCTTCAAAAGTTTTCGGATTTTTTTGATAGTATCCCGGAACGGCGGAAGACTTTCCAAGGGAGTCAGTCTTTTTAGTATCACTTTGTGACAATGCTCTTTAAGCTTCGCTTTTTCGTCCGGACTCAGATCCGGTTTCATTAATTCTTGATCAATGGAAACTGTATCCATCAGTGTCAAATCTTTATCATCATTTTTTTTCACATCCTGCATAAGAATGGGCACATCATCAAGAAAATCTTCCAGTCGATCCAAACGTTCTTTCGGCTCCGTTTTAAGGCACTTCATGATAAAGTTATTCAATTGCATCGGAACATCAGCAACAATGTCCGCGGGAGCCTTAAGATCTTCCGTTAGCTGCTGAATAGTCAAAGAGATCACATTGTCTCCTTGATACGGCGGACGGCCGGTTAGCAATTCATACAAGGTAACCCCCAAGGAATAATAATCCCCCTTTGGTCCTGAATTGATTCCGCGGATAATTTCCGGACACATATATTCAGGGGTGCCCATACAATCTTTGGTATCAGCCGTGTAAGAGGAGCGGGCAATCCCGAAATCCATCAATTTGATATGTCCTTTAGCATCAATCATAATATTTTCCGGCTTAATATCCCGATGAACGATACCTGCTTGATGGGCATAAATAAGGGCTTCACAGAGCTGTCTGGCAATTTTTTCGGTCATAATCGGACTCATGCGTCTTTGATCTCTTAAAACTTCACGAAGGGAATTCCCTTCGATCAATTCCATCATAATAAAATACGTGTTGTAGGCATAATCCGTGTCATACACTTGGACGATATGAGGGTGGTTCAGTTTTGATATTATGAGTGCTTCTCTTTTAAATCCTTTCAGATAACCTTTATCAAAAACAAACGGATGCGGAAGCATTTTCATGGCCACAAAGCGATTAAGCTCTTTATGAACTCCTTTAAATATGACCCCCATACCTCCTTGACCGATTTTCTGAAGGATTTGATATTTGCCGATAGTTTTATTCAGCATGACATCCGATTTAGCTCCGAGACGATCAGCCAAAAGATGGGTTAAGAAATTGGAAATGCTTGGAAATTTAGTGCAAATATCTATAAAATCTTTTTTGGTGAGACGGTAGAGGTGAACGTCCGTTGTCGCAACGACATCGGCAAACCGCGGCTCATTTGTCAATAGAGCCATTTCTCCGAAAACTTCCCCCTTTTCTAAAACCGAAACTTCTTTTGTTTTTCCCTCAACGGTGATCCGGACACCGGCAGAGCCGTCATCCATCAAATAAAGAGCATCGGCTTCATCTCCGCATCGAATAATATAATCATTTTTTTTATAAGAAACGCTTTCAAGCCTGAGATTGATAAGAGATAAACTGATCTCGTTTAGATCTTTGAAGGCGGGGACTGTTTTTAGAAAGTCAACAATGTCATTCATATTCTATATATATCATGAATTGCGGATTGAAGGGTATTATACCCAATCAAAAAGGAGAGTAAAACACGGTCACTCGGTTTGAAGTAAGCTTTGGTGTCAACGTAAACAACATATATTATTTAACATAGGGTGTTATGAGCGCCGGATCAAAAACAGCATCAATGTGTTCATTGTTCGGAAATTCCGTACTGGTAACACGGAATTGCAGATTGAATCCTGATTCCGGATTCAAAATATCCTGAATATTTTGAATCGGTCCATCTCCGGACATAATGGCCGGGTTAATACCATCAAAAACAGTTTGGACATCCTGAATATCTCCTTGATCATTAATCCAATAAAACTGGAATTGAATGTATTTATCACCAGAATCTAAAGGTGAAAATCCGCCACCGCCGGTATCGTACCCCATCCACCATAACCAACCGTTTTGATCCGCCGTCTTTTGCGCCTTAAACTCCCGATTACTCGGCGAATCAATTTGTACTCCATTCACCTTTTGAGAAGAGCTACCCATATCAATTTCTTGAACAAAAGTTCCCGGATTTGTTACTCCCTGATACACGTCCTTTATAGCGATATTATCTCCTAAAGGATTAAACATTTCTAATTTGACGGACGATAGAGCCACAGCCCCTGGATCCCCAAAATCTGAATACTCAATACCGTTTGTAACTAGCATACGCTGACCTAGTTGTCCAACGCCCAATATATCTTTCCACGGAAGACCGGTGCGAATATTGGACACTCCGGATAAATCATCAAAATTAAACTTCACAGACGTTGCTGTAACACCCGCATCTTTTCCAGAACTACCCAAACGAGCCGTCACGGAAACAATCTGTATTTGATTAATATCAGAATTATTGAGAACATACTGTTCACTACGCACAAATCGTCCAAAGCGATCTCTCAATGTTTTTCCCGTCATAAAATCTTCTCGCATGGCCAATTCCGCTTCAAAATCACTAAAAGAGATGTCACTAAGCAACATCGCCAAGTCATCCCGAATGGCTTGAAGATCAAGGTAATCCTCCAAAGCGTTTTGAGTCCTCTCGTCAATTGTATCCAGTATAATATCAATAGCTTCAGCTGATAAATCTGTCCCTAATAATTCATTAATTTCCGCGTCTAAGAGACTGTCCAAAGTCAAAAGATCTTCAACGCTCAAATCAGAGAGTTGATCGATAATCGTTTCCTCCATGCCCATCAACTCTTGTAAAGCTTCGCTCGGTGGGCCTAAGTCCTCGTAATCCTCCCCCATATGAGCTAAAAAAGCTTCCAATTGCTCGGGGGACAAATTTTCAACGCCTAAAAACAAAGCAATATCTTCAGCCGTCAATTCATCAAGGCTCTTATTTAACGATTCAGCCAACTGTTGCAAGTCCTCCTTGCTCACATTTC
>JADFSZ010000093.1 GCA_022560555.1 PVC group bacterium | reverse complement strand
CTTCTAAAATTATGCACAGGCTTATCAGGCTCCAGACCCATGTTGAAACCATGCACGAGTTCCTCCTGAATTGGCAACCCTGAAAGCTTGTGGCAGATTTTTCAGAACCGAAGGTTATGAGGAATCTGGCCTTATTGGGCAACAAATTCGGGAGGAACCTCTTTTCCTCTTAAAAAGATTAGTGAATATAGTGATGCAATCCGTGAAGGGTGTAATACGTTCTCAGAAAGTCCCAGGCGAGATGTGTACTGAGCGCGGAGGGGTATATACTCGGTCGATAGGGAGTATAGTAGGAGGCGTATTTAACAGCTTGTTCTTTTTTGCGAAGGGATTCACGTTTCATGTCGGCTATCCACCGGTATTTTTCGGATAGGATACGATCGGCTATTTCACGACTGGCTTTTTGAGTTTCTAACGGAATGGGCGGCGGGCTTGCAATTGTTTCGCCCCAAGCTTCCCAGCCCCGAGGTGGTTTGGGGAGATTCGAAATTTCTTCACGTAATTGCGTTATCTTGCGCCGGCATTCGTCATAAGGGAGAATATCCTTGTTTTGATGAAGCAATTGGCAAATTTCTTCAAGAGCGTCAATATTTTTTGTGTTTTGAGATAGAATTTGTGCTTTTTCAAGTGCCTCCGAAGCTTGAGGCTCAACGGATATTGAGAACAGTGCTTTAGCGCTTTCGATAAGACCGTAGACATCTTCATTTTTGAGTGATTTGTTTTTGGATTCTAAGAAATAGCGTTCGGCCCTTTTAGAATCACGGACGGACATAAAGGCGAATCCTAGCGCTAAAGAACTCTGCCATTCCGAGTGTTCACTTACAATGGATTGACAGTCGGTAAATGTGTCTTTGGCTAAAGAGACTTCACCAAGGGACAAAAGGCTGTAGCCGGCATCCAGAAGGTTTCTCCAGTCTTTTTTGGACTTAGCGTCTTTGGCAGCTTTCAAAAAGGCCTTGCGTGCGGATTTCATGTCTTGGTTTTTAGCGTGATTTATGCCGTTTTGTATGTGTGCGTCATACGTTGTTTCAGCGTTCCCAAGTCCCCGAAAGAGAAGCAAAAGGCAGAAAGCGAGACAAAGTGTTTTAAGTGGCTTGGGGGAGAAGCTCATCATTTTGAAACCTTTATAGAGGTTTTATTGCTGATCTAAGTTCTTTCTTAGCTAAAGGTTATCATATTGTTCATTCCGGGTCAAGAATGATCGAGATCATGGTTGAAAGTCCCTTTGTATCGTGCTAGAATTTGCTCAGTTTTCTATGAATATCCTGTCAAAAATTACAAAACACCCTCTTATCAGAGGTCTCTCTGAAAATGCCCGCATGGGTCTTGTCATAACTATTGTGGCGTCTGTCGCTTTGATGCTTTGGGTCGGAACTTTGCTTGCAAGTTTCCATCCTACTAAAAAACTTCTGATTGGTTTTGAGACAGCGGGTGGAATTGGGAACAATTCTCCTGTGAATTACAACGGAGTTCTGGTTGGTGAAGTGACATCATCTAAGATCATTTCGTCATCGAAAGACAAGCCTTATCATGTGATTTTTACGAGTTATGTTGACCGTAGATTAGATATTTCGCGTGACAGCGAAGTGCTTATAAAATCGATTGGAATAATGGGAGAAAAATCTCTCAATATTATTCCGGGGAATCCGGAGTCAGGCCCTTTGAAAAAAGGGGAGGTCTTGCGGGGTGTGCAGCCGCTCGATTTTACAGATATCTTAAAAAGAGGTCAAAATATCGCGAAAAACTTTTTGATCATCATGGACGGTATTCATGAAATAAAGGATGATGAAGAATTTGTTCAATCCGTTAAAAACACTTTTTCCTACTTTCAGGCGCTCCTGGCAGATATCCGGGTGATCCGTACCGAAACGGACGAGGACCTCAAACATTTTCGGGGTAATTTGTCTGAACTGTACGCGGGACTTGATACGGATTTTTCTCAAATATCGACAAAATTTCAGAGTATCAGAAGTTCGATAGAAAATGTAAAATCGGAAAACAAAGAAGATTTAGCGGCCATAAAAGAAAATATGGACTCGGCCGCTCAGCATTTCGCGGGGTACAATAAAATCATCGAAGAAAAAGGAATTCTCTTTCATTTAAAAATTCCGAAAGAAATTAAAGAACAGATGAAAAGTCCGGAGCAGTTGAAACGTGAAAAGCGAAAGAAGAGACTTAAGCGTTAGATAAGGGGCGGGTTGTTTATTTAAGGAGCCGACGGTCAACAGAAAAACCCTGTTCACCGTTTTTTTTATGAGTAAGAGTACTAATAAAAAAAAGATTGACACCTATGTCCAAGAGATAGAGAGTCTCCGTAATAGCGGATCTTTTCGGAGGCTGAGGGTTATTGAATCAACGGGAACGCCCTACGCGACTATGGAGGAAAAGCAATATCTAAATTTTAGTTCAAATGATTACCTCGGATTTTTATCCCGCCCGGAACTGCAACAAGCCGCGATTAAAGCCACACAAACATGGGGGACAGGCACGGGCTCTTCCCGGCTTGTCTCCGGCTCATTAAAAATTCATCAGGAGCTCGAGAATCTTGTCGCTCATTGGAAAGGAACGCCTTCGGCCCTCATTTTGAACAGCGGCTATACGGCGAACACGACCCTCATTCCTGTTCTTGCCGGGCGTCATAGCGGCGTTTTTTGTGATCGGCTGAGTCACGCAAGCATCATAGACGGATGCTTTCTCTCACGCGCGAAATGTCATCGCTATCGGCATAATGACATGGATCACTTAAAATGGTTGTTAAACAATCATCCGTATTCAGCGGGGCGGGTCATTTTTACGGAGTCAATTTTTAGTATGAACGGGGACGAGGCCCCCCTCGGGGAATTGGTTCGTATCGCCAAGGATCATGATACGATTCTGGTGGTGGATGAAGCTCACGCGAATGGGATCTATGGTGCCGGTGGAGCGGGAAAAGTCGAAGAGTACGGATTCGAAAAAGATGTTGATTTTCAAGTCGGGACGTTTGGTAAAGCCCTCGGAAGTTTTGGAGCGTACGTGGCCTGTCCCCATAAAGCCAAAGAGCTTCTTGTCAATAAGTGCCGGGGACTCATCTATTCAACAAGCTTGCCCCCATCGGTTATCAATGTGAACATATGTGCGGTCCATCTTGTGATGGCAGAACGAACATTAAGGGAAGATTTAATACAAAAAAGCCTAAATTTACGGAGCTGGATTCAGGAGAAACTGATTCAAACTTGTGGAGGAGCCTCCCAGATTATCCCTCTGATTTTAGGAAAAAACAAAAAAGCCCTTTTTTGGAGCGAAGAGCTATTAAAGGAGAGAATTTTTGTAACGGCGATTCGTCCGCCGACGGTTCCCGAAGGAACATCGCGCTTGCGCATTTCATTATCCGCTCTTCATACGCATGATCATATCGAAAGACTGAAAAAAGTCCTTCTTACGTTAGCTCAGTTAGAAACCAAAATGACATATGCCGGATCTAGGAAAATATGACCAAAAAGCCTCTGATTTTAGCTTCTTGTTCTCCAAGAAGAAAGCGTTTGTTTAAAAATGTTTCTAAATCTTTTAGGGTTGTGGCTCCCCGGACGTATGTAGAAAAAGAATTTTCCATTGCTCCCGAAAAACATCCGTCCGGATTTGTTGTCAGGCAGGCTATTAAAAAAGCTAAAAATGTCGCACGACGTGTTCACCATGGGGTTGTGGTCGGTGCCGATACTGTCGTGTATTTTAAGGGACATATTTATGGAAAACCGAAAAATCTCAAAATAGCCAAAAAGATTTTGGATGAACTTTCAGGCCATCGCCATACTGTGTATACGGGGGTCGCGGTTTTTAATGTGGATAAAAACTCTTTATGCGCGGATTACGAAAAGTCATATGTGTGGATTCGTCGACTTGATGCCCGAAGGATCCATGACTATTTTCAAAAGATCAATCCAAAGGACAAAGCCGGAGCCTACGCGATTCAGGAATATGGCTCCGATGTGGTTGATCGATTTACGGGTTCCCGGGACAATATTATCGGTCTTCCTGTCAAGCTCGTAAAAAAATTAATCCAAAAATCTCAATAAAGGTTTTACAGGAAAGATATGAAGCAAAAAGAAATAATTATTAAAGGCGCTCGGGTACACAATCTGAAAAACTTGGATTTAAAGATTCCTCATTATAAATTTATCGTTATTACGGGGTTGAGCGGATCCGGAAAATCTTCTTTAGCCATGGATACGATTTATGCCGAGGGACAAAGGCGATTTGTGGAATCTCTCTCAGCTTATGCGCGTCAGTTTTTGGGCCAAATCGAAAAACCGGATGTAGACATGATTGAAGGCTTATTCCCTTCCATAGCGATTGACCAAAAATCGGGAAGCAAAAATCCTCGCTCAACAGTCGGAACCGTGACGGAAATTAATGACAGTCTGCGTCTCCTTTTTGCACGTGTCGGTACGCCCTATTGTCCTAATACAAAATGTCAGGGGAAAGAGATCGCATCGCAATCCGCCCCGGAAATGGTCGAAAGGATTCTCAAAAAGTATTCTTACGAGAAAGCCATGGTTCTCTTCCCTTCTGTGCGGGGGAAAAAAGGTAGTCATGAAAATGTATTTGATATGGCGAAGAAGAATGGTTTTGTCCGGGTATTGGTAGACGGACAGATGAGAAATGTGGAAGATCACATCTTTTTAGAAAAAAACATTAAACATGATATCGACATCGTTGTCGATCGTCTTCAAATTACGAAAAAAGATGTTTCCCGGCTCACGGATTCTGTCGAGACCGCCCTTCGGTTTAGTAACGGTCTGTTAAAAATCCGGCTTATAAACGGACATGAAGAGCTGTATTCAGAGTCGTTAGCCTGCACCTCTTGCGGATTTTCCTTTCCGGAGATCAGTCCCCGTTTCTTTTCGTTTAACAGCCCCTATGGCGCCTGTTTGAAATGTGACGGGCTTGGCATCATGATGCGGCATAATCCTATGACAGATTTTTCTCCGAGAAAAATCGCCATGCGTTCAGAAAAATACCAGAGGTCTTATACGGAGGCAGGCGATTTTGAATTTGATCCCAAGGAGGAAGGAAAGATATGCACTATGTGTGCTGGCGCACGTTTGAGGCCCGAAGCCCTCGCAGTAAAAATATCAGGCAAAAACTTTCATGATGTTTCCACTCTTTCAATTCGGGAGTCAAAAAAATATTTTGAAAACTTAAAACTTCCATCCAATCAATGGGTCATTGCGCGACGCATATTAAAAGAAATCTCGGCTCGCCTGGGTTTTTTAGATAAAGTCGGGTTAAATTATATCTCGCTCGCAAGAACCGCGCGGACACTTTCCGGGGGGGAGGCCCAAAGAATTCGCTTGGCCACACAAATTGGCTCCGGTCTCGTCGGGGTGCTTTATGTTCTGGATGAACCAAGCATCGGGCTGCATCAAAGAGATAATCAGCGATTGTTGAAAGTATTAAGAGAGTTGTGTGATACGGGTAACACTTTGATTGTGATCGAGCATGATGAGGAGACTATCCGAAAGGCGGATTATGTTATTGATATGGGGCCCGGCGCGGGTATTCATGGCGGACAAATTGTCACGGCAGGAAGTGTTCAAAAAGTGATGCAACATAAAACGTCCCTAACGGCCAAGTATCTTCGTCATAAAACAAAAAACCGGATTCAGTCAAAGAATCGCAGCTATGATAAATGGTTAGTACTAAAAAACGCACGTCAAAATAATTTAAAAAATATAGACGTGAAAATTCCTCTTGGTGTTTTCACGTCTATAACCGGAGTCTCCGGTTCGGGAAAAAGCTCACTCATTAATGATATTCTGTATCGCGCCTTGATGAAGTATTTTTACAAGAGCCGGGTTCAACCCGGCTCTTGCGGTAAAATTAAGGGATTTGAGTTTTTAGATAAAGCGGTGATGATTGATCAATCTTCTATCGGAAGAACACCCCGTTCTAATCCCGCGACATATACAGGAATATTTTCACCTATTCGTGAATTGTACGCGTCACTGCCTGAAGCGAAAGTCCGTGGATATATCTCCGGGCGCTTTTCGTTTAATCTAAAAGGAGGACGCTGTGAAAATTGCCAGGGAGCGGGAAAAATAAAAATTGAAATGCATTTTTTGGCGGACATCTATGTGCCATGTGAAGTATGTAAAGGTAAACGCTATAATAGCGAGACCTTGCAGGTTCGTTATAAAAACAAAAGCATCTCGGATGTTTTAGACATGTCTGTTGAAGAAGCACTGGATGTTTTTCAGAAAATCCCGCATATTTACCAAAGATTGAAAACGATGCATGATGTTGGGCTGGATTATATCAAGTTAGGACAGTCTGCTTTAACTTTATCCGGAGGTGAGGCACAGCGCGTGAAACTGTCCAAAGAGCTTGGAAAAACAAGTACCGGCCGTACAATTTATCTTCTGGATGAACCGACGACGGGACTGCATTTTGCCGATGTGCAAGTTTTGCTTAAAGTTTTGCATCGCCTGTCAGATGAGGGAAACACCATCGTTGTGATTGAGCATAATATGGATGTGATCGAATCCGCGGATCATATTATTGATCTGGGCCCTGAGGGTGGTGATCAGGGGGGGTATGTGATCGCGACGGGGCGTCCCCGGGAAATTAAGCAGGTACAAGCCTCTGCCACAGGCAGGTATCTAAAAAGGCATTTTAAAAATCATGGATATTATACAAAACTCTTCTTCTTTTACCGGGCGATATTTGCGTCGGCATTTACGATTCCAAAAAACTAAAATCTCTCGTACAAATTCTCAGTAGATATTCGCTAAACTGATTTCTATTATATTGTTAGGCATAAAACATTTCAGGGATTACATTTACAGTTGCATAGTTTAAACGATCCTTAATCTCCCCATACACCTCATGGAGAACAAAATTTAGCTTGATTTCCTGTCGTGGTGAAAATTTTGGATTAACGCTACATGTGTTG
>JADFSZ010000092.1 GCA_022560555.1 PVC group bacterium | reverse complement strand
ATCCGATGCCGGTGGCGGCGAAACTTTTTCTTTGACAACAACGGATAATTTCACGCTGAGCGGTGCTTTTACAATCGGTGCGGATGCAGCTGATGCTGTCACACTGGATATATCCAATGATATTATGAGTGTTGCGGGGAACGTTGATTTTCAAAATCTTGACACGTTGACTGTGACGAATTCAACAATGACCCTTGGCAACAACGCATCTGACGGTACGCAGACGATCAGCTTTGCCAACAAGACTCTCGGAGATCTTATCATCAACGCGCCTGGAGACACGAAACAATTGACGGGTGGTTTTACGAGCGGCTTGTTTGATGCCCAAAACGGGACAATAGACTTTAATGGTCAAACCATCGAAACCACAGGAAACTTTACGATGGGGACAGACAGCCAAGTGATAGCGGATGCCGATGCCATGAACGGCACAACGATCACAGTAGGGGGAGATCTAGCTCTTACCGGTGAAGTAGGGGACTTGCTTGCGTTGAATGCCACAGCGGACTGGATATTTATCATTAATGGTGCACTGGCGACGGCCGATAATGTCAGCGTATCTTTCTCGGACGCATCAGGAGGATTACTTATAGATGCCTCCATGGGTAGTTTTGACGGCGGAAGCAATCTGAATTGGAATTTTGGGGGGAGCGCGCCTGTTGTTCCGGAATTACCGGAGATACTTATTCCTGAGGTCATAGCCCTGCTTGGTGACGCCTCAAGCCCGAGCTATGAAGATACATTGGAAGATGTACAGACGTCTTTTGCTGCGCTTTTTGAAACAGAATCCGAAGTTACGGTGTCATATGACGCGGGTTCCAAGACAATGATAATATCAAGAGGAACAGAGTCTCGAAGCGAAAAAGATTATTTTATTATCGACTATAAAGATGGTAAAAAATGGAAGAAGCGTTACATTCATGCTAAATACAGAACGGTTATCATCATTTATGAAGGGAAGGTTGTCGAGGCCCCGTATGATGAAAACGGGCCTGATGACGAAAAAGAGACGGTGCTTACACCGGAGCTGCAGAATTCGACGACACGGGAAGGTGTTGTCGATTAAGATGAAGTGTAAAATGCTGCATGCAATAGATCAAATATAATTGACTTTAGTTCATCTAACTAAATACGTTAACATACAGGAGGTGGATTATGAAGATGAAGATTTTCACGTATATTTGCATGGCAGTATTTGTCATGATTATGTCTTCACAGGCATATTCTAAAGAGATTCCGCGTGTCGCAAAGGTTGTTGAGCTTGAGGGGGAGGTGGAAGCGAAACTCTCCGGTCAGGAAAATTGGGTTCCTGTCCAAAAAAATATGATTCTTAATCAAGGTGATATTATAAAAACCAAATCAAAATCTTTCGCCCTGATCATCCTGAACGGATCAGGCGAGACTTCTGAAATTGAGATAAGTGAGAACTCCCAGCTCTTGATTTTGGAGCTTATGACGGATGACAAGGATGGTGCCCAGACAACGTTGCTGGATCTAGCTATCGGTAAAGTTTTGATCAGGGCAAAAGAACTGCATAATGAGAATTCAAAGTTTGAGATCAAAACGCCGACATCTGTTGTGGGTGTGAGAGGAACAACCTTTTCTGTTGAAGTCGAGGCATTGGAATAGTATTGAAACTAAGTCGATATAAACTTATCAATTATGCAATAGCCCTGTCTGTGTCCTCGTTGGTGCTGGTTTTTTCCAGCGGGAACCTTTTACAACGTCTCGAGAAGGGTGTCTTAGACAGTTTTTTTCACCTGAGAGGCCCCCAGCCTTACGATCACAGAATCATTATTATTGAGATTGATGATGAAAATATACAAAAGATAGGACAATGGCCGTGGGATCGTAAGTGGTTTGCCGCCGCTGTCCAGGCATTAAAAGGACTGGGCGCAAAAAGTATATTTTTTGACATTATTTTTTCCGAACAATCTACCCAAGAGCAAGACGACCTCTTTAGCGAATCGATTAAACAAGCCGGCAACGTTTATCTCCCTTTCGTTCGTCAACGCGAATCCGCAAAGGGGGACGTTGAGATCCTGTTTCCCATAAAAAAGTTCCTTAAACATTTAAAAGGCGCGGGTTCGATCAATATCTATCCCGATATCGACGGTATTTTGCGAAAAGTACCTTTGATTTTTATGGGGGCAAGGAAGCTGCATTATCATGTGGCTTTACAGATAGCAATGGATTACCAGGGTTTAGCCGTTAAGCGAATTGGTAAAGATTTCCTTGCTCTTGCTAGTAGTTCGCAAAAGATAAAAATACCTTTCCTGAAAAATAATGAGATGCTCATAAATTGGAGGGGTGGCTGGAAAACAACTTATCGCCACTACTCTTTTTTGGAAGTATTAAATCTATACGCAGCTTCTCAGGACAGCGGAACGTATACCAAAGAGAACGAATATTTTAAGGATAGCATTTGCCTGGTTGGTCCAACCGGCATAGGCCTTCATGATATTAAGCCGATTCCTCTGGAGCCGGAATACCCTGCGGTCGGTGTCATTGCGAATACGATTGATAATATTCTCAATCAAGATTTCATTAAAAAAAGCCCTCTGTGGTTGACAACCATTTTGATATATCTGTTTGCCTTCCTGCCGTCCATTTCAGCCAAAGGAGAGAAGCCGCTAAGAGAAATGATAGGCGTTTTTATTTCAATCCCTGTTTTTTTCGCGGCTTCATTCACCTTGTTCATGAGGGGAATATGGATGGATTGTTCTATGCCTATAGTGGCTTTGTTTGGAAGCTATTCGGCCATCAATGTCTACAATCTCCTGCATGTGGCCATAGAAAAAAAGCGCTTTTTTGACTTATCCATGAATGACGAGCTTACCGGACTCTATAATATGAGGTTTTTAAAAATTGCGCTCCGAGATGAGTGTTCAAAAGCAATGACCGAAACCAATAGAACATTTTGCATTATCATGATGGATATAGACAATTTTAAGCATATTAACGATACGTTCGGACACGGGGTTGGGAATGTTGTTTTGAATGAGGTTGCGGGTATTATCAAGGGAACAGTGCGGACTATGGATATGGTAGCAAGATATGGTGGTGACGAGATGACCATTATTTTAAGATGGACGGCTTTGAAAGGGGGGCTCATTGCTGCAGAAAAGCTGAGAAAGAATATAGAAAGGCATAAAATTTCAGATGGTCGTCAGGTATTCAATATAACCACTAGTATCGGAATAGCATGTTTTCGTGTCGGGGATGATGAAGAGACTGTTCTTAAAAGAGCCGATGAAGGTTTGTATAAAGCCAAAGAATTGGGCAAAAACTGTGTTGGCACAATTGAGGATGTTGAGAATAAAGAGTCAAAATAGAGCTCATGAAAAACAGCGGTTTTCCCCCTTCTGATTTTTCACAAAACCATTCATCTTCAGTTATTTATCAACTTACAGTGCCGGACAAATGTCTTGTGTTTGGGGGCGTAGTTATGTTATATTTTTCTTGTCTATTTAAGCTTATTTTGCCAATGCTACTTGACATGTGTGGAACCCTGTTTTTATAAGTCATGTTTTTTCAAGATATTATTCTCAGACTACAAGAATATTGGGGCCGCTATGGCTGTATCATTCGCCAGCCCTATGATGTCGAAACAGGAGCCGGGACGTTTAACCCCGCGACATTTTTTGGTGTTCTTGGGCCCCATCCGACACAAATGGCTTATGTCGAACCTTGCAGGAGACCTACCGATGGCCGTTACGGCGACAATCCTAATCGGCTCTATCAGCATCATCAGTTTCAAGTGATCATCAAACCCTCACCCGAAAATATCCAGGATATATACTTAAACAGCTTAAAGGCTATGGGCGTTGATTTTAAAAAGCATGATGTACGCTTTGTCGAGGATGATTGGGAGTCGCCGACATTGGGCGCAACGGGTCTTGGGTGGGAGGTCTGGCTGGATGGCATGGAGGTCACACAGTTTACCTATTTTCAGCAGGTCGGAGGGATTGAGCTTTATCCCATTTCCGTGGAGCTGACGTATGGACTGGAACGGATCGCCATGTTCTTGCAGGATGTCGATAATGTTTATGATCTTGCCTATAACAAAATGTTTCGCTATAGGGATATTTTCCATCAGGCCGAAAGAGAATTTTCTCAATATAGCTTTGAAGTTGCTGATGTAAAGATGCATTTTGAAACATTTGATCAGTTTGAAAAAGAAGCCGGACAGTGTCTTCTTAAGGGGCTTGTGAGGCCGGCCTATGACTATGTTTTAAAATGTTCTCACGCTTTTAATATCTTGGATGCCCGAAAGGCGATCAGTGTGAATGAGCGAGTCGGATATATTGCGCGCATTCGGAAACTGGCCATCCAATGTGCCGAAAAATATTGCAAAGGTTTTGAGAGTGAAAAAAAAGAAAAAAACGTCAAAAACCAATAAAAAAACAAGCAACTTGCTTTTGGAAATAGGCACGGAAGAGTTACCCGCCGGCTATATTGATGAAGCCTTCCTCCAGTATTTCTTAAAGGAACGAACGGTTATGTCCGATCTTGCTCCGCCAAAAGGACGCCTAAGAAGCGAGCCTTTCAAGGCGAATGACGTGATTGTTTGCGCCACGCCGAGGCGGATTGTGGTTTTTGTCAAAGATATTCTATTGCATCAAACCGAACTAGTTTCCCCGGGTCTTTTTGGTCCTGCTAAAGATAAGGCGTGCGATGAAAACGGAAGCTGGACCAAAGCGGCCCTTGGTTTTGCGAAGTCTCTTAATGTTTCCCCGGCAGAGCTCTCTTATAAGAATAGAAACGGACGGGAACATCTCTTTTATGATTGTCCTCCTGACAAGGGGCAATCGGCACAAAAAGTTCTCCCGGACATCATCCAAAATTGGATATTGAATCTGAAATTTCCAAAGAGTATGCGTTGGGATCCGAATAACTTGATTCGTTTTGCGCGTCCGATTCGTTCCGTCGTAGCCTTGCTGGACAAAAAGGTGATTAACTTTTCGATAGGAAAAGTCAAATCAGGACGGATTTCTTATGGGCACCGGTTTTTGAAGGGACGTACGCCAATAGTCCGGCTCACTGAAGCCAATATCCATCAATACAAAAAAAAGATGAAAGCGGCAGGAGTCATTGTTGATTTTGAAGAACGAAAAAGCATCATTGTGAAAGGACTTAAAAAACACAGTCAGGGGAATGTATCATTTGATGAGGCTTTGATAGACGAGGTTGCTAACCTTGTAGAACATCCGGTGGTGCTCACAGGAACATTTCATAAACGGTTTCTCGAGCTTCCCGGGTGTGTTCTTGAGAGCGCGATGAAATCTCATCAGAGATATTTTCCGCTTCATGATAAAAAAGGAAAACTTTTGCCAAAATTTGTTTTTGTGGCTAATGGTGTTGCCAAGGGTGCCTCGGGAGGCATTGTGAAGGGGAACGAAAAAGTATTAGCCGCTCGATTGTCCGACGCGGAATTTTTCTTTCATGAAGACACAAAAACAACGCTGGCTGATAAAAGCGAAAAGCTTAAAAACGTAGTTTTCTTAAAGGAAACGAAAATATCGTATTTTGACAAACAGGAGCATGTGAGTGATGTGTGTAAGCTGATGGCTGAAAATCTCAAATTATCCTCAGGTGAACTAGGAACACTTCTGAGAGCCTCCGTGCTTTCTAAGGCGGATCTTGTCACGCATATGGTGGGGGAGTTTCCTGATCTTCAAGGGCAAATGGGAAAAGAATATGCTTTGTTTGATAAAGAGGCCCCGGCTGCGGCTGAAGCGATAAGAGAACATTATTTGCCTCGCTTTTCCGAGGATGCTTTACCGGATTCAAAAATAGGGGCCGTTTTATCTTTTGCGGATAAACTGGATACAATCGCGAATTGTTTTGAAGCGGGTATCATCGTGACGGGATCGAAAGATCCTTATGCCCTGCGGCGTCAAGGGGCAGGACTGATCAAAATTGCCCAAAAATTCGAATTTGATTTTTCTTTGTTCGGTGCTTTGACAAAAATTCCTGGTGTGCCCAATTCGAACATGCAAAACAGGATTCGGGATTTTCTCTTTGACCGGATTGAATTTGTTTTGACTCAGGAGGGGATCCGTTATGACATAGCGCGGGCCGTGTGTCAAGCGGAGCGTTTGAGTTTAAATATTCACAAAATCATGAAAATTGCCAGTGATGTTAACCGGTTCAGCCGAGAAAAGCCGGAAGATTTTAAATCCATAACGACCACATTTTCACGGGTCACTAATATTCTCAAACAAGCCGGATGGTTAGACCAGGAACACTCGCATGAAACGCATCCGTTTAGTGATTCTCTGTTAGAAGATTCCCAAGAAAAGATTCTCTGGAATGAGTATGAAAAAGTGAAAACACCTGTCGAAAAAGCCTATCGCGATAGAAATTATTATGATGCACTTGGGGCTCTGGTATCGCTGAGGCCTCTTGTTGATGATTTTTTTGATGAAGTCCTCGTTATGTCCCCCAATGAAGTATTGAAAAAAAACCGGCTTGCCCTTCTTGAGAAAAACAGCCGTACTTTCGTGGAAATGATTGATTTTCGCCAAATCGTGGTTGGGACATGACTTAATTAATTTATAATTAAAGACTTACGTATATAAATGATCTCGCGAAAAGTACTTGAAAACACTATATAATATTGCTATCATAAACAACTCGTGAGGTCTTCAGTGAACGATCCTCCCAACATATTTATTATCAATAATTTAGACGAAATGTACTCTTATTAACGAAAGGAACCAGTAATGGCTGCAAAGAAAAAAACTCGAAAAAAAACATCTACCAGAAAAAGCATTAAAACTCCCGCACGCTTAAAAAAATCCCGGAAAGAGAAATATGTTTACTTCTTTGGTAGGGGTAAAGGAGAAGGGAAAACCAAAATGAAGCAGCTTCTTGGCGGCAAAGGGGCCAATCTTGCTGAAATGACAAATCTTGGTATTCCCGTTCCG
>JADFSZ010000091.1 GCA_022560555.1 PVC group bacterium | reverse complement strand
AACACTCAATTTGACCCCGACATTGTCGGCCCATTTGTTGAAATCATTGATGTTGTTCGCCCGGACCAGAAAACTACAAGTTTTATGGGTTTATACAGTCGTATGTCGAGAAAGCCGGTTCATCAAGTGAAAGTGATCGCGATTACAAGCGGAAAAGGGGGAGTCGGAAAAACTAATTTAGCCGTGAACCTGGGATTAGCTTTATGTCAATTGGGGAAACGCGTGGTTCTCATTGACGCCGATCTTGGGCTCGCGAATGTGGATGTTCTTTTTGGATTAACGCCCCAATACAATATTCATCACGTGATAAGCGGACAAAAAGATGTTCTGGATATCATGATCGAAGGGCCACTTGGACTCAATATTCTTCCCGCAAGTTCGGGTATTGAGGAACTGACGAGTCTCGATACGCTTCAGCAAAAAATATTTTTGGAACACTTTGAAAAGGTCCGTAAACATGTTGATTATGTGCTCATTGATACAGAAGCAGGCCTCGGGAAAAATGCCATTAATTTTAATCTGGCCGCTGATGACGTTTTTGTCGTATGCACACCGGAGCCTACATCCACCATTGACGCCTATGCCATGATCAAGACCCTGTTAGCGCATAATAATGATGTCAATATTAAGCTTGTCCTCAATATGGTTAAAAATGAAAAAGAAGCTCAAAAACTTGGACAAAAAATGATCACCATCACGAAACAGTTTCTCAATCGCGGTATTTCTATGGAAGGTTTCATTGTGCGGGATGAAGCCGTGCCCAAATCTGTCAAACGGCAGCGGCCGTTTTATTTGGAATTTCCGTATTCACGCGCGACAGAATGTGTCAGAACCATGGCCTATAAAATCAGCGGCCAGAAAAGGGATCTTAAATCGAACGCGGGTTATGAAGAAAATATGAAGAAAGCTTTGTATCGCCTGGCTTCCATTGTGAGCTAAGGCCTAGAAAGGAGACCGGTATGGATATCGTCGGCATTGATGCAGTTCATAGTCGTAAAGATCTCATACGCATGCTCCATGAAAACCCATCCAAAGAATGTGAAGAGCTGGTCAACCGGCTTAAAAATCAACCGAGCCTTTCGCGAGGATGTGATCTTAAAGATATTTTTCGCTTTTTAGTGAATATTGATTTGCCCGGTGAGGAAGCTCTGCTTCATTGGGAAAATATTTTAGAACACAAAAGAGATATGTCGGAAAGCCTTATGCGTGATGTCGGACTGCGTGTGGCCATCTTTGATTACTTTCTCAATATCACGAAGCTTATCAAAAATCCGAAAGTGATTGAACAGGATGTTTTTGTGAGTGTTCTCGAATCCGCTTTTAAAGATCCTCTGACCGGATTGTTTAATCGACGCTATTTAGATATTTATCTTGAGAAACAAATTCAGGAAGCGCATAAACATAATACGAACCTCAGCCTCCTCTTTTTTGATGTGGATAATTTTAAGAAGTATAATGACACATTTGGACATCAAGAGGGGGATAACGCGTTAAAGAAGATCGGCAGCGTGTTACGTATGAACGTGAGAGGTAAAGATATGATTATGCGTTATGCGGGCGAAGAGTTTGTTATGGTCATGCGCGAAACTCAAAAATCAGCCGCCATTGAGCTCGGAAAGCGTCTCAAAGACAAAATCGAACGTTTTTGCCGAAGTCAGTTAATGCTTTTTTCGAATCAAACAGGGTTAACCGTCAGCGGAGGTGTTGCAACATTTCCCGAAGATGGTATTGCCGCCAAAGAACTGATTAAACGATCTGATATGGCCCTCTATGTCGCTAAAAGAGGCGGAAAAAATCAAATCCGCCAATATCTTGTTGAAAAAAGAGAATCTACAAGAAGAAATCTCGAGGTCCCTATTTTGTACTCTTACTCCCAGGGAGGCGAAACGATTGAAATGTTCGGAATCGTAAAAAACATATGCTCTCATGGTGTTTTGTTCGAAAGTACCAAAGAACCTCCTTTTGGCCGTGATGTGGAGTTGAATATCGATTCGTTTGAAAAGAAATCTCTGGTGAGTGCCATTGGGCGTGTGGTTCGAAAGAGCCGGGTTATGTCCAAAGACAAGGTTGAAGTGGCCATCGCCTTCACAAAAATTAAAAAGAGGGCGAAATCCTGATGCCCCCTTCAAAGGGTTCTTTACCGCACTAAGTCCTTCATTTTTAGGAGCTTTACACTGTTTGACTTTCCCCATAGCTGATGCTATACTCTCACCCCTGTGTCTCTAAGACACATTATAAATGATTAAAATCCCTGCTAGGTGGAAGGTTCTATGAAAGACACCATAATAGCTCTCTTGTCTCTGAGCGAACTGGACTTAAAGATGCTGGAGCTGAGGACAAAAAGAGATACATATCCAAGGGAAGTGACACGGCTGCAAGTGTTAAAGAAGGCCCTTTTGGTGGATCTGAATGAATATGTGGGAAAATTCAAGGACCTTCAAGTCTCTAAAAATGCCTTGGAACAAGAAGTCGCCACGAATCTTGAGGGTATAAAAAAACACGAAGGGCAACTCACCCAAGTGAAAGATAATGAGTCCTATAAAGCTTTGCAGAATGAAATCAATACCGCTAAAGATAAAAATTCTCTTCTCGAGGAAGAAATTTTAAATAAAATGGAACAAATTGAAAATTCCGAAAATAGTATCGATAAGAAGAAAAAAGATCTTAAATCTCAGGAAGATGATTTAAATGCTAAAGAAAAAGAGTGCCATGAAGAAGTGGCTAAACTGGATGCCCAAATCAAGGATTGGATGGCTAAGCGTGAAGAGCATCTCAAGGCCGTTGACACTAAGACACTCGATCAGTATGAAAAGATTTTGATCAAAACAAAAGACACGGCCATTGTAAGTATCGAAGGTCAAGAATGCGGTGGATGTCACATGCGTCTCTCACCCCAACTGATCAATGAAACGATGTCCGGCCTGGGCGTTCAAATGTGCCCAGATTGCAGCCGCATGCTTTATTGTAAGGAAAAAATAAGCGAGACCACATAAATGAACCATTTACGAGTGTATACGGACGGAGCATCACGGGGAAATCCCGGGTACGCGGCGGTGGGTATCAGGATACTCGTGCCTCCGGATGAACTTATAAAAGAAATAAAGAAATTTATTGGTATAACAACCAACAATGTTGCGGAATATACTGCGTTGATTTTAGGCCTGCAGGAAGCTCTGGGCCTGAGAGCCAAACGTGTTGAAGCCTATGTTGACAGTGAACTGGTGGTTAAACAATTGTTAGGTCAATATAAAGTCAGTGATGATAAATTAAAGCCTCTTTTTGAAATCGCAAAAAACCTTGTGACTCATTTCCCTGAGTTTAGCCTTCGCCACGTCAGGAGAAGCGAGAACAAAGAGGCGGATCGTCTGGCCAACGAAGCGTTAGAAGAAGTATTAGAATTCAAAAATTAATAATCATATCTGATGGGATCAAAAAGCAGATCGGATGGTTGCTGTGCCGAATATTCGGCATAGAGGAAAGTCCGAGCTCCATAGGGCAGGATGCTGGATAACGTCCAGTCTCGGTAACGAGAAGGAAAGTGCCACAGAAACGATACCGCCCCGAAACTCTCACAACACTCAGGCACAAAGACAAGTCTCTCATAATGTAGGTATGACCTGAGCTTTGTGAGAGGTTCGGGGTAAGGGTGAAAAGGTGCGGTAAGAGCGCACCGGCATGGTGGTGACATCATGGCCGGGTAAACCCCATCCGGAGCAAGACCAAATACGAAGGGAAGCGGCCCGCTTATATCCTTTCGGGTAGGTCGCTGGATCCCGATGGTAACATCGGGACAAGATAAATAGCCATCGATAACAGAACTCGGCTTATAGATCTGCTCGTTTGATCCCCATCAATAAATTCAATTCATGGATGAATCAAGTCACGTGATAGCCGTATCGAATGAAACGATGAGAGAGATTGACCGGGTGACCATTCAGATCATTGGTATTCCCGGTCTTGTTCTGATGGAACACGCTGGTAAATCTGTTGCCGAACGGGCTTGGATACTTGCTGGATCTCGTCAGAAAAAGAAA
This sequence comes from PVC group bacterium, assembly GCA_022560555.1. Classification (GTDB taxonomy): domain Bacteria; class JADFSZ01; order JADFSZ01; family JADFSZ01; genus JADFSZ01. The sequence continues at coordinate 3,029 of JADFSZ010000091.1, read as the reverse complement.
TTTGTCATTGTATGCGGTAAAGGGAATAATGCCGGAGACGGATTTGTAGCCGCGCGGTGGCTGAATCACTTGGGCGGTGACGTCACTGTATGCATTCTGTCATCAAAAGATCAATTCCACGGAGACTCCCTCGTCAATTACCGCATTCTCGAAGCGCTGCATATATCCGTCACGAATTGGCCTAATCAAGATTCCCAAGAAATGTTTAAAGAATCACACCTTATTATCGATGCGATTTTTGGCACCGGATTCCGGGGTGATCTTGACGGTTCCTTTCAAAACATTATTAACACCATGAATCAATCGGGAATCCCCATTTTGTCCGTTGATATTCCTTCAGGACTTTGTGTAAAAAACAAGCAAATTTGCACCCCATGCATTCAAGCCAAAGAGACTATAACCTTCGGATTAGCCAAAAATCATTTACTGGAGGTGCCTGCCGTGCCCTATGTTGGGAATCTGATCGTGGCTGATATCGGGTTTCCTTCTCAGGTCGTTCGCCGGGTAATTGAGAGGGATGAAAAAAAATCGAAACATGAGTGAAACTACTCTTAAAATTCGTGTAACATACAAAGATACGGATCAAATGGGGTTTGTGTATTATGGGAATTACATGACCTGGTTTGAAATGGCGCGAACGGAACATATCCGCTCTTTAGGTGTGAATTATAAGGACCTCGAACATAAGGGAGAGTTTCTTCCTGTGCTTGAGGTCTATTGCAAATACCGGAAGGCCGCCTGTTATGATGACATTATTCATGTTTCTTCAAGCATAACGCATGTTGGTAAAAGCTCACTAAAATTTGCTTATAAATTATCTAAGAATGGCGATAAAGCGATCATTGCCGAAGGATGGACAGCGCACTGTTTTTGCGACAGAGAGGGAAAACCGACCCGCATGCCTCAAGAATTGACCGAGATTCTCCATGCCTCAAAAATTTGAACTCACCTCGGATTTTCAACCCTGTGGAGATCAGCCCAAAGTTATCAAAGAGCTCTCAAAGGGCATTGAACAGGGCGCGCGCATACAGACCCTAAAAGGAGTAACCGGATCCGGAAAAACATTTACTGTTGCCAATTTGATTGCAAAAGTTAACCGCCCCGTGCTTGTGATCACACACAATAAAACGCTTGCCGCTCAATTATGCAATGAATTTAAAAGATTTTTCCCTAAAAATTCCGTTGAGTATTTTGTCAGCTACTATGATTATTATCAGCCGGAAGCTTACATTCCCCAACGGGATATTTATATTGAAAAAGACGCGTCCGTAAACGAAGAAATTGATAAATTGCGTCATCGTGCCACACGATCTGTCCTCACAAGACCGGATACGATTATTGTCGCGAGTGTCTCATGTATCTACGGATTAGGAGCACCCGAAGACTATAAAAGCATGAATCTGCATTTAAAAGCCGGTCAATCCATCACACGTAAAGAAATCATCGAAGCTCTGGTTCGGATGTACTATGAACGGAACGACACAGATTTAATGCGGACAAAATTTCGTGTTAGGGGAGATGTGATCGAAGTGGTTCCATCTTACGAAAGTGATAAAGCCGTGCGCATTGAACTTTTTGGAGATGAAATAGACGGCTTATATGAGATCGAAACCGTCTCGGGAAAAGTCGTTCGTAAAGAAAATGAGATCCTCATAAACCCGGCCAGTCACTATGTTTTACCGCGCGATAAAATGCAAAGGGCCAAGAAGCATATTAAGAGGGAACTTGCCGGTCAATTGAAGTATTTTGAAAGCCAAAACATGATTGTTGAAGCTGAGCGATTGAGAAAACGAACAGAGTATGATCTTGAGATGATGGACGCGATCGGGTACTGCAAGGGAATTGAGAATTATTCCCGGCATATGAGCGGGAGAGCCGCGGGAGAAGCCCCAAGTGTTCTTATTGACTATTTTCCTAAGAATTTTCTCATCTTTATCGATGAATCTCACGCCACGTTTCCTCAATTAAGAGGGATGTATGAAGGAGATCAAGCGCGAAAAAAAGTGCTTATTGAGCACGGGTTCCGGCTGCCGTCCGCGAAAGATAATCGGCCTCTGAAATTCGAAGAGTTTGAAAAAAAAATTAACCAGCTTGTGTGTATTTCAGCAACTCCCGGTCCGTATGAAATGAAAGAAAGTCAAAATATTGTCCAACAAGTGATCCGGCCGACAGGCTTGCTTGATCCCAGCGTGAGCGTTCGTCCGCTTAAAAATCAGGTTGATGATGTTATCGAAGAAATCCGAATTCGTGCCGAGAGAAAAGAACGAACGCTGGTTACAACACTCACCAAGCGAATGGCAGAGGATTTGGATGAGTATCTTCGTGAAATAAAAATCCGGAGTCAATACCTTCATTCGGAGGTAAAAACGCTTGAGCGCTCGATGATTTTAAGGGATCTTCGAAAAGGGAAATACGACTGTCTTGTCGGTGTGAACCTGCTGCGTGAGGGTTTGGATTTGCCGGAAGTATCCCTTGTTGCCATTCTTGACGCTGACAAGGAAGGGTTCTTGAGAAATGAGCGTGCTCTCATTCAAACCATGGGTCGTGCGGCCAGAAATATTCATGGCCAAGTGATTTTGTACGCTGATCGTTTTACGAAATCCATTCAACAGGCTGTCCAGGAAACGGAGCGACGAAGAAAAGTACAATTTGCCTACAATCAAAAAATGGGGATTACACCTCGCACCGTTGTGAATGAGATTCGTGATTTAATGGGGATCGAGGACCTTGTTCAAAAAAGCAAAAAGGGAAAAAAGCGGAAAAGCAGAAAACACGATCTGATGACTCAAGGTTTGAACCAAGAGGAATTAGCCAGCGAAATTATCGAGATGGAAGAAGCCATGAAAGCGGCCGCGCGAAAGTTAGATTTTGAAGAAGCGGCTGACATTAGAGATGAAATTCGTAAAATGCAGTCATTGTTGATGGGAGCGTAAAGGCAACAGACAACAGAAGACAGTCGACAGTCCACAGACGGTTGCCTGGATTTCCGAAGGCCTTCGCCCTTCGAACGCCTAATATTTAGAAGAGCC
>JADFSZ010000090.1 GCA_022560555.1 PVC group bacterium | reverse complement strand
CGATCAGTGTAAAAGCATGCTTGTTAGCCTTCTGTTTCTTTTTCATACTAATCGCCTCCTCTGTTTTTCTGATTTTCTGAAGTTTTTTTCTAATTCTCTATCACATATGCAACTACTGTACCAAATGTATGGAATAGATATAACGTTAAATTTACGAAATGGTTGCAATAAAATGATCTTGGTATGACTCGTAGGTTTTAGAGAATTTTCACACATAATGCGTTATTTTAACGCATAAAGTTCTCTCTTTGCCTTACTTCCCCATAACGCACCCGGATATCCCCACAGTACGCCGGCAAATTATATTCCGATAAAACGTGAAAATCATCTGCTTTTTCAAATAACGCGGTCCCAGATCGGTGCGGCTTCAAAACACGTCCGGATAATTCCACGATCCACATCCGATTTTTTCTGAAATAAAATCCTTTAATTGTTGAGACGTTGTACTCGCTGACACGCCCATGCGCTCCAAGCCGCCTTGGTAATAGTAATCGAGTGCATACCCGGCAAATCCGGGGTTGATAATAACCCCATCCGCGAGATCCTCCGCTTTGGAAAATATTCCGGCGACCTCCCGCCACCGTTCTTTTTGAAAATCATGATCGTAATAAACCAAAAACGAGCATAGATTCAAAATCACATAGACGGAAACAACCAGATACCGAAGCGCCTTTGACTTTATATGATAGCAAACAAAACCAAATCCCGCTAACAACGGGACAGCGGCAAAAATCATATGTTTACTTTCAAACACATGGATCTTGCCCGGCAACAAAAATATGCCGCCAATGATTCCCATCAGCACAAAAAAATTCAAGGCCCCCGCTCGTCTCCAAGAACGAATAAACAACGGCATGATCAGCACAGTTAAAATCCCGCCTAACAAAAAGCCATATTGAAGGATATCTTCAGGCCTCCATATTCCGAAAAAATATTCACACAAGGCGTTTGGAATTGCCCATTGCATCATTGTGTCTGATTTCTCGGTAATGTCCGCAATTTTTCGGATTTTTTCTAAAACAACAAATATCCATGGCACATATAAAAGTCCCAAAAGGACTTTAGAGTAAAAAAAGTGCATCAGGATTTTCATCTGCTTCTTCTTGAGCAAAATAACAAAGGCCAATAGCTCCAAAACGATGATGGGAACCCAATAATACAAAAACGTGTACGCTCCGAGAAGATGCAAACACATCATCCCGTACAGCCCCCAAATGTTCGGCCGACGGGCCCACCTGATGAACAATGCGTAACTCACACAAAAAACAAGGAGGACCAGAATATAGGGCCGCGCCTCTTGAGAAAAGTAAACTTGATAATTGGATACGGCCCCAAGAAAAGCCAAAAGCAGGCCAAAATCTTTATGGATCCACGCGCGTCCGAGACAATAAAACCCTAAGATCACCAAACATCCTAATAAAACGGACAGAGACCTTAGAGCTATTTCACTCATTCCAAAAATTCGACTCCAGATCGAAAGGAAGACATAGTAGAGCGGTGGATGCGCGTCGATTTGCACGATATATCTCAGCATATCGCCCCAGGATTGCCGGACGGTTAAAAGACTTCCCACCTCGTCAATCCAGAGAGATTTTAGACCGAGGCCATAGCATCTGAGACCAAGGGCCAAAAGAAGTATTATTAGGAGCCAAAAAGTGTGTTTATACTTATGATAGGATGTCATTAAATCAGACACTGTTTCGAAGCGGCGGGGAAAATCTCAATTTTCCTTTATTCCAAGGCTCTCCATCTGGTACCTTAACGCGTGACGGCTCATGCCGAGAACCTCAGCGGCTTTTCCTACTCGCCAATGTGTTTTTTGAAGAGCATTCCAAATAAACATTTTTCGAAATGCATCCACGGCTTCGGTATAATCACGCGTTTCGTCCCGAGAAGACAGTTCGTCTTGGGGGTTGTCAAGGATGCTCAAAAACACAGATTCATCATTCATAATAAACGCGCGCTCAATCAAATTTTCAAGCTCTCTGACATTGCCGGGCCAATGATAGTTTTTGAAGTGATTTAAATATTTCTCTGATATTTCAAAACACTCCCGGTCAGGAAATTTTTTCTTCATTCCCTTAACCAAATGTTGAGCCAGCGGAACAATATCATCTTTTCGCTCACGCAACGGCGGGACTTTGATATTCATCACGTTAATCCGGTAATATAAATCTTCGCGAAACATTTCTTTTTTAATTCTTTCCTTTAAATTTTTATTGGTCGCGACAAGTATCCGAACATTCACCCGAACAGGATCGGTCCCACCCACTCGAAAAAACGTCTGGTCTTGCAGTACACGTAAAATTTTTGCCTGCAAATTGATGCTCATGTCTCCGATTTCATCAAGATACAGCGTCCCTCGATCAGCAATCTCGAATTTGCCTTTATTTTGTTTTTGCGCACCCGTAAAAGCCCCCTTTTCATAACCAAACAGTTCGCTTTCTAAAAGAGTTTCGGTAAAAGCGGCGCAGTTCACGGCGACAAACGGAAATCCCGCGCGGTGACTATGATAATGCAGACTATGAGCAACCAATTCTTTGCCGACCCCGCTTTCTCCCTCTATCAGAACGATCGAATCCGTCGGAGCCGCTTTCGCGATTATATTCTTGAGATCCCGCATGATTTTCGATCCTTCGACAATATCCACAAGCCGAAAATGGCTGCTTAATTCCGAGCGGAGGGATCTGTTTTCCAAAATCAGATTCTCGTATTCTAAAGCTTTTTTAACGCTTAGAAGTAGTTCATCCGGATCAAAAGGTTTCGCCAAATAATCAAAGGCCCCCCGCTTCAGGGCATCAACGGCTGATTTCATGTTTCCGTACGCTGTGATCATAATGACGGGAATAGAGGGATGATTTTTTTTCATTTCCGACAAAAAAGTTATTCCGTCCATCCCCGGCATGCGGACATCCGTAATAACGGTGTCAATAGCGTCGCTTTGGACCATCCGGAGGCCGGTTTTCGCGTCATGACAGACAGCAACGTCATATTCCTCTTGCTGACACAAGATGGCTTCTATTGTTTCACACATATTTTTTTCGTCATCAACGACTAAAATCTTAGATTTCATGATAGGCTCTCATCTTTTGGACCGCTCTTGAAATCATAACCGGAAAGCGGATATGGAGAGTGGTCCCCATGCCCCTTTCGCTGTCTATACTGATAAATCCATTATAAGTTTCTACGATACTCTTGGCAATAGAAAGCCCTAGTCCCGTCCCGTTTTTTTTCGTTGTAAAGAAGGAATCAAACATTTTAAGCTGACAATCTTTTTCGATTCCTTTGCCTCTATCTCCGATAACAATAACGATTTCTTTTCTATCTCGATCATACTGCGTCTCCAATTGAATAACTCTACATATATCCTCAAGGGATTCTACGGCGTTCGTCAGCAGATTGACAAACACTTGCTGGAGCTGTCCGGGATCTATCCAAAGCCCCGGCATATTTTTGGCATAGATTTTCTTGATATCAATATCAGAGCCGTGATCCGGCTGTAATTCCAGAACCATGACCAAAGCGTTGTCCAGGATTTCTCCCACATCCACTTCATCGATTTTACCGTCCCGCATACGGGCATAACCAAGAAGATCCGTGATAATCTTGTCGGATCTCCCGATCTCTTTTTTAACAATTTCAAGCTGCCTTAGAATAAGAGGCTCGCTTTTCATATCACTCAATTTTTTTGTTAAAACAAAAACGGCGTTGTTAATAATGCCTAAGGGATTTTTGAGTTCGTGTGCCAATTCTGTCGCGAGCTTTTCCTGCGAAAAAAACTTTTCTTCCCTCATAGCCACTTCATCATACTCCATTTGCTCTTGCCGCATTTTTCTTAAGAGGTTTATCACACCCCACCCGCAAAAACTGACGAGGACAAGCATGATGATCCGTGTCAAAAATAATTCCGAATTCAAAAATTCAAAGTGTCCCATAGATAAAAATATCACACCAATATAAAAGGACACAAATGTCAAATTGAGAACCATTTGTTCCCAAAATGCGGGAAAATTCGCGGCGTTTCGAATCATGATCGCACAATAAAACCAATACATGGGACTATCAATCCCCCCTGTCAAATAAACAATATAGCATAGAAAAAGGTTGTCAATGAGGGAGAGACAATAGGCGGAAATACGCACAACGGTCATATTCAACTTAACTTGCCCGATCTGCAAAAGCAAGTACACAAACATGAGATTGCCCACGGCATAGAGGCCCAGCTGATACCGATATATGATTTCAGCCCCATGCTCTTTTTCAAAAAAGTACAGAAACAAACCGGCAACAATACAAATGATCACTTTAACCGGTAGTAAAATATATTTTTCATTTCGGATAATCCGTTGAATCTCCGAAACCTTGTCTTCTTTGTAAATATTGATAAATCTTTTTTTCATATCTTTAAAAGTCGTCCTGATCCCGATTTTTAAGGATTCTATCGATGAGAATTTGAGCCAATTTATTTTTAGTCATCATGGGCAACTCTTCTTTCGCCCCATTGGCCATTAAAAAACTGGCTTGGCTCACATCGAGGCCCAAAACCTTGTTTTTCTTGCTGATACAATTCAGGACGATCATGTCCAATTTTTTACTTTTTAATTTTTGTTTGGCGTTTTCATAAGGAGCATGGGTCTCCAACGCAAATCCGACACGATAGATATGCGGTGCATAGGAAAACGTGCTTTTTAAAATATCCGGATTGCGAATCAATCTCAATACCCATTCTTTATTGTGGTGCTTTATTTTTTTTCTGGAATACGTAGCCGCGCGATAATCCGCGACGGCCGCGCACATAATAAAAATATCGTTTTGGCAAATATGTTTCATCACAGCTCTTTTCATCTCAAGCGCCGTTTCAATATGGATTATTTTATTAGTTTTGGGAGGAAGGATATCCGCGGGCCCCGTAATGAGAGTGACGAAAAGACCCCTTTTTTTTGCCGCTCGTACGAGAGCATACCCCATTTTTCCGCTCGAGCGATTGCTGATATAACGAACAGGATCAAGCGGCTCCCTTGTGGCACCGGCTGTGATAAGAATCCGCAACATGCAGTTTATGACTATAGGTATGTGTTTAGATTAAAGATTCGGCTGATTTTATAATGATGTCAAGATCCGCAATGTGTCCTTCTCCAATATCTCCACATGCTAACTCACCCTGATCCGGGTGAATCAGTTTGTACCCTAAATCTTGAATTTTCTTCATATTAGCCTGAACAGCCGCATGATGATACATGTTGGTATTCATAGCCGGAACAACCGCTACGGCAGAACGCATCGTCAAAGCTAATATTGAGATTAAATCATCGGCCAAGCCATGTGCGAGTTTCGCAATCGTATGCGCTGTAGCCGGGGCGATCAAAAACAAATCCGCCTTTTTCGCGAGCTCAATGTGGTCCATTCCAGAAGGAGTATGCGAAAAGGAAGGGTCATGATGCACAGGATTATGAGTGAGGGCCTGAAAGGTTATCGGCGTGACAAAGTGCTTGGCCTCGGGGGTCATGACAACGGTTACGGAAGCTCCTTTACGCATGAATTCTCTCGCAAGATCACACGCTTTATAAGCGGCTATACTTCCGGTAACTCCCAAGACAATGTTTTTGTCTTTAAACGGAGGGGTCAATCGGCGCTCTTTCGAAGGCGAATTTTACCCTGAATGATTTCTTCAAGCGCTAATGTTGTAACTTTACCTGTCTCTTGAATAAGGGATGGAGCCCCACGATTGAGCATGATAGCTCTTCTAGATGCCAAGAGGCAAAGAGTGTACACACCATTACCTTTATCAAGAAATTTTTCTAGAGGAAACGTATCCATAAATCAAATCCTTCTTTTTGTATTTTAATCTCTCAGTAAAAATAATTTGTTCAATAGTCCGCACCGTTTGAGCCACGGTACGGTTGATAACCACGTAATTGTATAAAGAGGAGTATTTTACTTCTTTCTCGGCATTCTTCAACCTTTTTTTAATGACGTCTTTCGTGTCAGTTTTTCGTTCTGTCAGTCTTTGGGCAAGAACGGAGCGTGACGGAGGCAAAATAAAAATAGAGACACAGGGCAAGCGCAACTTTTTTATTTTCATAAATCCTTTAGTATCAATATCTAACAGGCAGTCTTGCCCGCGAGCTAATCGACGCACAAGCTCCCTTTTGGGTGTGCCGTAGTAGTGCCCATGCACCAAAGCCCACTCGAGAAACGCCTCGTTGCGGATCGCTCTTTGGAACACATTTTTTTTAATAAACACATAGTCACGCCTATTTTGCTCCTTCGGACGTTTGGGTCGACTTGTGTGAGAAACAATATAGACAAGCTTTCGGTCTTTTTTGACCAAGACCTTTCTCACAGTCGTTTTACCGCCCCCTGACGGGGATGACAAGATAAACAAAACACTATGCTTTTTCTTCTTCGTCACTTTTTTTCTTTTCGCCACGATTTATACATACTCCTTTTTTTGAGAATCCGCCTAGAATATGAGATGCGTCCTATTGTCATGCGGAATCATTCGATATTTTGGATTTGTTCGCGAGATTTTTCTAATAGAGATTTGATCAAAACAACATGTTTGGATATCTTTGAATCGTTCGCCTTAGAACCAATGGTATTAATTTCACGAAACATCTCCTGAACCAAAAAATCCATCGAACGTCCCACAGATTCTCGACTCCGGAAAAAGCCCTTCATTTGCATGATGTGACTCTCAAGACGTAAGACCTCCTCAGAAATATCCTGTTTCTCAATTAAGAGAGCTGTTTCTGCATAGATCCTATCTTGAGAAACGGGGAGATCTTTGAATAATCTTTTTATTTTATCCTCAACTTTTTTCTTAAGAATCAAAGAAACCCGCTTTTTTTGTTTTTCGGTTGCACGCAATTCTTTCTTGATCTGAACTAAAAAACGATTGAGCTCCGTTAAAATATGCCGGCCTTCTTTGGCTCTCATCATGTTATAACAACGAAGCGCTTTCTTTAGGGCCGCATACACGAGTTTGTCCACAGCCTTCGAAGACGTCGGCCCCTTGTCTAATCCAAACAAATCCCGGTGCTCCAGAACATCAATGATACTCAATGTTCCTGAAAGACCGGTGCTTTTTTGAAGG
>JADFSZ010000089.1 GCA_022560555.1 PVC group bacterium | reverse complement strand
ACGCCGAATTCGGCAACAAGTTTTACGCTGACATCGGCAAAACGATTTGCATTTTTTAGATCATGAATCAATTGCGCGAGATCTTCAATCGAATAGATATCGTGATGCGGCGGCGGGGAGATCAAACCGACCCCGGGAGTCGTGGAACGCGTTTTGGCGATCTCCTTGCTAACTTTATACCCCGGAAGCTGTCCGCCTTCACCCGGCTTGGCCCCTTGAGCCATTTTAATTTGAAGCTGATCCGCGTTCACAAGGTATTCAATCGTGACCCCGAACCGTCCTTGAGCCACCTGTTTGATACGGCTTCGCCGAAGATCTCCGTTTGAATCAGGTTGAAATCGATCAGGATCTTCACCGCCTTCTCCCGTATTGGAAAATCCTCCCATACGATTCATGGCAATAGCGAGTGTTTCATGCGCTTCTTTTGAGATCGAGCCGTAGGACATGGCGCCCGTCGCGAAACGTTTCACAATTTCTTTCGCGGGTTCAACATCGTTTATCGGGATGGAATTCCCCTTTTTAAATTTTAGCAATCCTCTTAAAGTCGCCCGGTTTTTACTCTGATCATTGACTAAGGACGCGTATTTTTTATACATACTGCTGTCTCCTGACCGTGTCGCGTGCTGTAAAAGAGCAATCATTTGAGGGTTGATTTGATGAAATTCACCCTCACGTCGCCAATAATAATGTCCTCCGATATCCAGTTCTTTATATTCATATTGGTCTGTATCTGCCGGCGGATAAGCCCGTCGGTGACGAGCTAACATTTCTTCGGCCAAAGTTTCGATTCCGATGCCTCCGATACGGGAAGGTGTGGCCGTGAAATATTTCTCCACTAATTCATCTCCCAAACCAACCGCTTCAAAAATCTGCGCCCCGCAATAAGATTGAATCGTGGAAATTCCCATCTTTGAAATAATTTTGTAGAGGCCTATACGTGTGGCCTTGATGTAATTGGTAACGGCTTTATCAAAGGCCAGATTCGGATCAAAATCTCCGTGCTCAATTTCATACTGAATAGTTTCAAACGCGAGATATGGATTAACTGCATTGGCCCCATATCCGATAAGAAGCGCGAATTGGTGCATTTCTCTTGCTTCACCCGTCTCTATTATCAGACTGACTTTTGTGCGCTTCCCGTTACGTATCAGGTGATGATGCAGTCCGGAACAAGCCAGAAGCGCGGGCATGGGGACATGATCTTGACTGACATCCCGATCAGACAAGATGAGAAGCGTGTGTCCTTTTTTGATCGCTTGATCGGCTTGGCCAAAAAGATTTTCCAGAGAGACTTCCAAACCCTTGACTCCGTCTTTTTTAAGAAAAATTGTTTTGAGAGTATCAGATGTTAGTCCGGCTTCATTAAATTCACGGATTTTTTCAAGATCTTCATTTGAAATGATAGGTTCATTGATTTTCAAACGACGGCAATGTTCAGGAACCTCATCGAGCTGATTACCTTCCGCTCCCAGAAACATTTCCGGCCCCATAATGATTTCTTCGCGAATCGCGTCCACGGGAGGATTTGTCACTTGCGCGAATAATTGTTTGAAATAGTTATAGAGAAGCTGGGGTTTATTCGACAGGACGGCCAAAGGCGCGTCATTTCCCATGCTTCCCGTGGCTTCTTTTCCTTCTTCCACCATGGGTTTCAGAATAAGCTTCAGATCTTCCAACGTATATCCGAATGCCTGTTGACGCTCGAGCAGACGGTCCTTATCGAGTCCTAAAACACGTTTTGGTTTTGGCAGCTCATCAATATGAACCAGGTTCTCTTTAAGCCATTCTTTATAGGGTTTTTTCGTCGCGTAAGAACGCTTCAGCTCTGTGTCATCAATAATCCGGCCTTCGTTGGTATCGACAAGGAACATTTTTCCCGGCTGTAAACGTCCCTTCAAAAGCACGTTATTAGGAGGAATTTCTAAAACACCGGCTTCAGAGGCCATAATGACATAATGATCTTTAGTCACATAATAACGCGATGGCCGTAAACCATTTCGATCTAAAACGGCTCCGATGTAACGGCCGTCGGTAAAAGCAATGGACGCGGGACCGTCCCATGGCTCCATGAGACACGCATGGTATTCATAAAAAGCTCTTTTGTCTTCATCCATCGAGGTGTGTCCGCTCCAGGCTTCGGGGATCATCATCATCACCGCGTGCGGCAACGAGCGTCCCGTTAAGACAAGCATCTCGAGCACATTGTCAAATGCAGCCGAATCACTTCCGCCCGGTTGGATAATAGGATGAATTTTATGAATATCATCACCGAACAGTTCGCTTTTATAGAGCATTTCTCTCGCGTGAGACCAATTGATGTTTCCGCGCAGGGTATTGATTTCACCGTTATGACTCAGCATGCGGTACGGATGAGCGAGAGGCCATGAAGGAAACGTGTTTGTGCTATATCTCGAATGAACCATCGCCAAACAGGATTCGAACGATTCATCCCGAAGATCGAGATAAAACCGGTCCAGCTGATCGCTCATAAGCTGGCCCTTATAGACAAGTGTCCTAGTCGAAAGGCTCGCGATATGAAAGTAACTTTGTTGAGAAAAATGTGAATTCCAGACTTTCTTTTCAATCAGTTTTCGGATGACATAAAGTTTGCGCTCAAAAGCATCTTGATCTTTAATACCGCTGTCTTTTTGGATAAAAATCTGCCGGAATTCAGGTTCGACGGAATGGGCAACTTTTCCGATTTGCGAACTGTCATGCGGGATATCACGCCAGCCCAAAAACTTTTGTCCTTCTCCATGGATGATTTGCTCGAACCATTCTTCATAGGCATTACGCTCTTCAAGATTGGGAGGCAGAAAAACATTTCCGACACCATATTCCCCTTCGGGCGGTAAAACAATATGGTTTTTTTGACATTCTTTTCGAAGGAATTTGTCCGGAACTTGCGTTGTGATCCCGGCACCGTCACCCGTCAGAGGGTCGCATCCGCAGGCACCGCGGTGTGCTAGATTTTCAAGGATAGTCAGGCCGTTACGAATGATCGTGTGAGACTTTTTCCCCTCCATCTGGACAATAAAACCGACACCACAGGCATCGTGCTCCATGGCAGGATCGTAAAGACCTTGTTTTTGCGGGACGAGACTCATGCGGAATCCTCTCATTGGATAAAATAACCATCAGTATACACAAATTGAGGAAAAGTTTAACGCAATAGTAACTATATTTCAAGTAATATATAAGGAAGCTGGGGATGAAGAATTTGATATATGCAAGTTCTTATTTTAGAAGTAATTATAAACTAATTAGACTCAGGATAAAACGAGAGCTCTGAAGCCCCCTCTAAAAGGGATAACATCAGAGCTCATCGTACGTATTCTTTCAGATTTTATCATATGACAAGTTGGGTAAATCCGATTTTTATTTCACGCTTTATCCAATCGCTTCTTCGCCGCGATCTCCTGTCCGGATACGGATACAATCAGTCAAATCCATAACAAAGATTTTTCCGTCACCGATTTTGCCTGTTTTTGCGCCTTGGATGATGGCATCAATGGTTTTCTGAACAAATTCATCCGTTACGGCAATTTCAATCCGAACTTTCTTCAGCAAATTAACTTCATAGATAACGCCACGATACTCTTCTTCATAACCCGCCTGCTGTCCACACCCAAGAGCATTTGTTACAGTCATCTTCGTGATGTCGTTACTGCGAAGCGCCTCCTTCACATCTGAAAGCTTGTATGGTTGTATTAACGCAATGATCAGTTTCATTTTTTATCTCCTTATATCGCTTGATTTTTAGTCATTACTGTGTGGTAAAAATCTGAAAACCACCATAAGCTTCCATTCCGTGTTCTGAGATATCCAAGCCCTGGCGCTCTTCGATTTCAGTGACGCGTATTCCCATAACAGCTTTAAGACCACCGAAAATCGCAAAGGCTGATGCGAGACAAAATGCTCCATACGCGGCAACACCGATTAGCTGAGTCATAAAGCTATGGTCCGGATTTGTACTGAAAATCCCAACAGCGAGAGTTCCCCAAATTCCACAAACTAAGTGGACAGAGATGGCCCCGACCGGATCATCAATTTTTATGCGATCAAAGAAAATGACAGAAAAAACAACAATCACACCGGCAATGCCTCCAATAATGGCAGCTGAACAAACGGTAACCGTATCGGCTCCGGCTGTAATTCCGACTAATCCGGCCAAACATCCGTTAAGGATCATTGTTAAATCCGGCTTTTTTTGTGCAATCCAGCTTGTGATCATGGCGCCGATGATACCGGCAGCCGCCGCCAAACTCGTTGTTACGAATACAAGAGAAACAAGTCCGGGATCAGCCGAAAGAACGGATCCACCGTTAAAACCGAACCATCCTAGCCAAAGGAGAAACACACCAATGGTAACTAAAGGAAGATTATGACCCAGAATGGGACGAATCCCTCCTTTAAAGTATTTACCGAGACGCGGACCTAAGAGAATGACACCAACCAGAGCGGCCCAACCCCCAACGGAATGCACAAGGGTGGAACCCGCAAAATCATAAAATCCCATTTGGTCAAGCCAGCCGCCGCCCCATTTCCAACTGCCGACAATCGGATAAACAAGACCAACGTAAATGGTAGTGAAAATAAGAAAACTTGAGAGTTTGATACGTTCGGCAACCGCTCCGGAAACAATCGTCGCGGCCGTCGCGGCAAACATCGCCTGAAACAGAAAGTCTGTCCAGTACGTGTAATTCCCATCCGCATATTCGATCAGGCCCGCAGCTCCTTCAGGGCTTGCGATACCAAAACCGGAAAATCCGAAAAACTGTCCTATCGAAAAATCGCCCGGATACATCAGATTAAAGCCACAAATAGCGTAGGTCAACAATCCGATGGCAATGATAGATGTATTTTTGAACAAAATATTGACGGTATTTTTGGCTTGAGTTAAGCCTGCTTCAAGCGTCGCGAATCCAAGATGCATGATAAAAACGAGAAATGTCGCTACCAGCATCCAAGTATTATTCACGGTAAACATCGCCTGTGCTGCAACACTTGCTTCTTCGGCAAAACCAACAGTCGATTGAGCAAGAACAAATCCGACTGCAAAGAAAAGGCATAACAACTTTTTAACCATTTTCTTTTCCTCCTTTGTTGTGATTGTTAGCATGCGATTTTCGGACGAGAATCGCCTTTGTCCTTAATGCAACAAACATACCAAAAATCATTTGAGAGACCGCTGATTCAGAAAAAGTCATATCATTTTTCATATCAGCTATTTATACCTCTATGACACCTTCGTTTTCATCCTTTGTTCTTGAAACCCTATTAACAGTTTTTATCTTAAAATATAACATTTTTGTATTTTATGGATTTATTTAGGAACATTTTCGTATTATATTCAGGGTCTGCTTCTCGTCTAAAACGCCACATCCAAAGTCACACCCGTCCAGAATTCATCGTCTTCGGTGTTGATGGACGTTTCATTTATTAGAACATAGTGCACACTCGGATTGATTGTGACGTATTCTCCAACTGTATAACTTGTGGCAGCATATAGATCGTAGGAATAGAAATAAGCTGGATCTGTCCCGGCAACACCATCCGTGCTCCAGATCACAACACCATATGAGATGGTCTGTTCTTCCTGGAAAACAACCCAATCCGGCAGAGGTGTATCGAGATCAATGCTCCACGCAAAAAACCATCCGTTTTCCGGTCCGGATTCTTCATGAGGGAAATCATAATAGGCGGTTCCTGTTGTGGAAATTGTTGTTGAAATATCCAACGGCAGCGTCCATGTGAGAGATCCCCAAAATTCGTGCACATCCGCGATCCCGCTATCTTGCACGAAAAAATCATAGTAAATCCAACCAGCTGAGAGGTTGATTTGATCAATAATATCCCGTGATAACGTTACTGAGTAATCTATTTCTTTCGCCGTCTCATTCCCTTTGGACAACGGAAAGGAAGCCCACCAGTTTAAGGAAAGATCAATCCCATAGAACAACTCCGGGAATGTCAGATCTATACTGGGTTGATAGCCCATGTTGTCTGTATGGAGGTCATAACCTCTCCAAAGATACTGACTAACATAAGCGTTGGAGACTGTGACATCCATGGTTTGCTCTGACAATTCAAGAGCATAAGCGTCTGAAGCAGTAACCAATACTACACCAAAGCATAGGCCTGAAAGACATTTTTGTAATCGATTCATCGTTATTCTCCTTTGAAGGGATAAGCATTGTTTGCAAAGTTTTCCTGTTGATGTTTTCCGAGCGGCGGGCTTTGCTTGTATAACTTCGAGCTATCATCACCTCCTTTGATAAAGTCAGCCATTTTTTGGGAAACCAATAAATTTTGAATAACTCTTTTCGCAAACAATATGCCAAAGCTAGAAAGTATTTTATCTCTTTTCATTTCAAATACTTAGGGTGTTTTTTATTCGGGGTGAATTTCGGCATTAAATTACATTTTTGTCTATTTTTAATAGATTAATTACAATTATGTAATTTTATGACACCCTCACAAACAAACTTTTCAGGGTCCATGTCCGTTCTTCTCTGAACATCATTGAACGGGTTGTCCGGGGGGTTATTACTGAGTGTTGAGGAATTTTATAATTGATATTCCGGCTGGCATTGAGACAAAATAAGTAGGTATGTCCATCTAAAAGCTCAAACGTTAAGATAAATGTATTTTGATTTCTCAATATTTCCTTTCATGGCATAAAAGCGTAGAATCACTACTTAAAGATTGTCTGAAACTCTGCAATCGATATGCCATACGCAAATATATGGGGCTCAATATGAAATTTATGGAATTCTTAAATCAGCAGGTCTCTCAAAACCACATTTTTGTAATTGTAGGATGAAAAAACTATGTGGAAGCTTTTCGATAAAGACGGGATTGAATATTATGTTTTTTGATCTTGTACCCCAACATCCGTTCGGTGAGATCAAGCTCTTTCGCAGCATTTTTTTGGTGCCCCTTGACCTTTTTAAGGGTTTCAATGATCATTTCCTTTTCAATGTTGTCCAAATACCGAACAAGGCCCTTTCTTTGAAATTGCGTGTGGGTTGTTTCTGCCGTCTGAAGCGATGGCGGTAAATGATGGGCCCGGATCACATCCTCATCACAAAGAAGTACCGCTCT
>JADFSZ010000088.1 GCA_022560555.1 PVC group bacterium | reverse complement strand
TGTCGCCATATCGGTTCCTTGTTATGACCCGAAGAAGTTTATCGATGGCTTCGGTAACGGGCATCTTTTCTTTGGCAATCCGGGAGAGCATGTTAAAAATATCTGTCGCGGCTTTAGCAAAAACATTATCCCTCTCATCCCGAATACGAACAAATTTCAGGATGATGTCTACACACCCAACACATAATTTCGCAAAATCAATCTGTCCCTTATCGTCCTGATCCGGAATAAATGAAAACAGATCCATACAAATCCGGTGAAGGGTTTCGACAGCCTCAGCTTCCTGAGTGCTTAGATCGGCTTTGACTGGTTCGTTCTCTTTTTTGGCTAAGTCGCTTTTTTTTCGAGCCGCTTCGGCGCGTTGTTTTAGAATACGGTCGTATCGATCCCTGCCCCAACCAACACCGGAGGTACGAAGCAGATAAGCCAGATCCGCTCGGTCCACAGAGTCACCATAGGTATCAAGAAAGAGATCTCCGCTTTTCAAAAGTCGTCTCAAATATATTTCACTAAAATCTTCTTGGATCCACATGAGGATCCCGGCAAGAACACGTCCCGGCGTGCTGAAATACGAAGGCAAGCCATCGGCAAATGTCACGGGGATACCGACACGCTCTGAAAAGGCGTGGATTGCGCTCACATAATTATGTGCATCGGTATAGATGATTTCGACTTGATCGGCCGGAAGATTTTCGGCGGCAATGCGCCGCATGACTTCGCTGATTTCGTTTCGGCTGCCTGCGGCGCGAAAGAGTTCGATGGAATCGTCACCAAAAGGTTTCGGCGCTTGTTCGCAATCGAACACCCAGCGCAGGCGCTCGATATCTGTTTCAGGCGCGGGATAATCATGGTCTTTGGTATGCGCCCAGATGCTTTTAGGCGGAATAAGACCTTCGACCGGCTCTTCCTCGATCACGATCAGGTCCGCACCAGCCAGCGCCTTAATGAAATCTTTTTGTGTCACGTTCGCGTAACAGCCGGCCAAAATGATATATTTGACTTTTGGACGTTTTTTTTGTTTTAGACTGTTTTTAAGGGCCATGATCCAAATATCCGCGCTGTCCAAAAGATTTTTGTTGTTAAGAATGATTTGGTATGCGGTATAGATGTGTTTTAGATCCGCGGCTTTACGAACATCCACAAAATGTTTGGGGCTGAGATAGTCGGGTTGGATTCCTAATGTTTTGAGTTCTCTGATGGTGTCAGCGAGATGATCGATCATACCTTTGTTGATGGAACGTTTCTGAAAATATTTGAGTTTTTTGGTTTGATCGAGCTGAGTCAAGACGGTGTCGAGGATCGTTTTCATCCCGACTTCGGTGAGGACTTCGCCTGATACAAGTTCGGCTGATTGACGCGCGAGCGCGTACATCGTCATGGACCGGAAATTCATCCACGGTGTACCTGATCGTGTGAGTTCCTCTAAAATTTGAGATCCGATCTGAAAACCGGGCGTGATAAGGATTTTTTCGTCCCGGGGATATTGCGCTACAATGCGCGCGAGGACACGAATAACGGAACTTCCCTTATTGATTTTTTCGACCATAGGAAAAGAGAAAATTCGGATTAATATTACATAGACAAGATTTGAACAAGGGCCACAACTATAGCGATAATGAAGGAGACAAGCGAAATCATACCAATAATGATATTGTCTCTGATAAAAAACCCGCGGGCAATGGAGTGGGTTGATTCTTCAGCCCATAATTCGGCAATCTTTTTCGGATCTTCGTATTTAAGCCCCATATCAAGGCTTCGGATCTGTTGTTCGTACTTGAGCGCGTTCTTAAACGAATTGTGCGCGGAATAAAAAAACGCGAGCAGGCCGGATATCATCGCGATATTCCAAAACAATATCGGAACCCAAAAATAATCCCCCATAAACTTACCACGCCATAGATACATCATAAAGCATACTCCGGACAGTATCACAATCGTGCGGATCGCGTCATAATACTGTTTGTCCGCGCGGGCCAAAAAGTCCTGAAAATTCCGGCGGTAATTGATCACCAGCTTTTGGAAGGTTTGTTCGGTGTCTATTTGTTCTAGAGTTTCTGACATGTTTTCTGAGTGAAGTTAATATTAACTTAGGTAAGGGGAATTTTACCATAAAACATCGCTCCTGCCACCCCTCAATTCAATCAGAGCTCTTAGCACAACATGCGCCATTTTGAAAATAATAGGGACATATTGTCGCTATTAAGAGAATACTAACCTTAAAAGTGACATTATGACACGTACAAGGCAAATTCAGTGTTATATGTAACAATAAACATATCAATATTTTATGTCAAAATTACTCCTATGGCACACATATTGCAATTTAAGATGTCGAATTCAAGATCAAAACAGGCACAAACCAAAAAGGAGGGAATTGTCATGAACTTGATACCATGGAACAAAAACCAAAATACGTTGGACCCTTTCACAGATATGCTCGATCTCGACAAAGAGATCAGTCGTTTTTTCGGGATGCCGTTGGAACGCGATCTCGGTTTTCAAGATAACTCTTTTGGACCCGAAATCGATATCCGGGACACAGAGGATAGTATCC
Source organism: PVC group bacterium (assembly GCA_022560555.1). Classification (GTDB taxonomy): domain Bacteria; class JADFSZ01; order JADFSZ01; family JADFSZ01; genus JADFSZ01. The sequence goes on along the minus strand of JADFSZ010000088.1, from coordinate 4,583 downwards.
TCATCAAAGCCGATCTGCCCGGAATGGATAAAAAACATATCCACGTGTCGATCGAAGGCGATACTCTGTATATCTCAGGGGAGCGCAAAAGGGAAACAAAAGTAGAACATAAGGATTATGTTAGAGAGGAACGGTCCTACGGAGAGTTTCGCCGGGCCTTCCGCTTGCCCGATGGCGTAGACACCAAAAACGCTAAGGCCAAATATATAGACGGCGTTCTAGAACTAATGCTGCCCAAAACAAAAGAGGCGAAGCCGAAACAGATTCAAATTGAGGTGAACTGATAAAACCGTCATGTGACATGCGTCATGAGACATGCAAAAAAGCAAAAGACATAAGGAACAAAGAATAGAACACTAGGGAAAACAAATGGATGCGAACAAACTAACAATCAAAAGCCAAGAAGCTCTCGAGCTCGCGCAGAATTCGGCTGTGGAACGTGGGCATGTGGAGATTGATATTGATCACCTCCTCTATGCCCTCGCGACACAAGAGGACGGTCTTTTTGGACGGATTTTGTCCAAACTCGATGTATCTGATCACGATTTCGTCCTCGCGGTCGAAAGCGCGCTTGATCAGCATCCGAAAGTTTCAGGACCCGGCACGGAGCCCGGAAAAATTACTATCACGCACAATCTCAATAAACTCCTCACGATCTCCGAAAAAGAAGCTAAAAAATTAAAAGACGACTATATCTCGATAGAACATCTGGCCCTGGCCATGATCAAAAACGATCTGTGTCCAACGGTCACACAAATTCTAAAAAGATTTCAAATCACGTATGAAAAATTTCTAAAAATTCTCACAGGCATCCGCGGACATCAAAGAGTCACAAGCACGACTCCGGAAGCCTCCTATGAAGTCCTCACGAAATACGGACGCGAGCTTGTCCAAGAAGCCGAAAAAGGCAAGCTGGACCCCGTGATCGGACGCGATACGGAAATCCGCCGCGTCATCCGTATTCTTTCCCGACGCACGAAAAACAATCCGGTCTTGATCGGAGAACCCGGCGTCGGAAAAACAGCCATTGTCGAAGGTCTGGCCCAACGAATCGTACGAGGGGATGTCCCGGACGGACTCAAAAACAAATCCATCTTTTCCCTGGATATGGGATCTCTCATCGCCGGCGCAAAATTTCGCGGTGAATTCGAAGAACGACTCAAAGCCGTCCTTCACGAAATCAAAGAGAGCGATGGACAAATCATTCTTTTTATCGATGAACTTCATACCATCGTCGGCGCAGGTAAAGTCGACGGCGCGCTTGATGCCGGAAATATGCTTAAACCCCTGCTCGCCCGCGGGGAACTTCACTGCATCGGTGCCACAACACTGGATGAATACCGAAAACATATCGAAAAAGACGCGGCGCTTGAAAGACGTTTTCAGCCCGTCCTGGTAGATGCCCCCAGCGTAGAAGACACAATCTCGATCCTCCGTGGATTGAAAGAACGATTCGAAATCCATCACGGCGTACGCATTCAGGATATCGCGCTCGTAGCCAGCGCAACACTTTCACACCGATACATCAGCGACCGATTCTTGCCCGATAAAGCGATCGATCTTATGGACGAAGCGTGCGCGATGATTCGAACAGAGATGGACTCAATGCCCACGGAACTGGATGAAATTTCGCGCCGGATTATGCAGCTCGAAATTGAGGCGGCCGCACTCAAAAAAGAAAAGGACAGTGCGAGCCAAGACCGTCTAAAACATATTAAAAAAGAACTCGCTAATCTTAAAGATCGCGCGAACATCATGAAAAGCCAATGGGAAACGGAAAAGCAAGCTATCCAGAAGGTGCGGACGCTCAGGGAAACAATAGAATCTGTCAAACATGAAATCGAACAAGCCGAACGCGCGTATGATCTTAACAAGGCGGCCGAATTCAAACACGGGCGTCTGCCGACATTGGAAACTGAACTTAAAAAGGAAGAAAATGAACTTGCAAAAAAGCAGGGAAAATTTTGTCTATTAAGAGAAGAGGTTACCGAAGAAGAAATTGCGCAAATCGTATCCGAATGGTCCGGCATTCCCGTGACCCGGCTCATGGAAGGCGAAAAAGAAAAGCTGCTCGCCCTAGAAAACATCCTTCACAAACGTGTCGTCGGCCAGAACGAAGCCGTGCGTCTTGTGAGTGACGCGATTATCCGCGCGCGCGCCGGGATTAAAGATCCCGCGCGGCCTATCGGGAGCTTTATCTTTCTCGGACCTACCGGTGTCGGAAAAACGGAACTTGCCAAAACTTTGTCTGAAACGCTTTTTGATACCAAAGACAACCTCATCCGGATTGATATGAGCGAATATATGGAAAAGCATTCGGTCTCTCGCCTCATCGGCGCGCCTCCCGGCTATGTGGGATACGACGAAGGCGGCCAGCTAACCGAAGCCGTCAGGAGAAAACCCTACTCCGTGATCCTTTTCGATGAAATCGAAAAGGCGCATCCGGATGTGTTTCATATTCTCCTGCAGATCCTCGATGACGGACGCCTCACGGACGCGCAAGGACGTATCGTGAACTTTAAAAATACCATCGTGATTATGACAAGCAATATCGGAAGCGAGCATTTATTAACAGGCATCACTCCAGACGGCACGATCAAAGAGGAGACACAAAAATCCGTTATGAACGAACTTAGAAACTATTTTCGTCCGGAGTTCTTGAATCGTCTGGATGAAATCATTTTGTTCAAACCGCTTCTCTTGGAAGAAACCGAGCAGATTGTGGATCTATTGATTCAGCAGCTTCAAGACCGACTCCTGGATCGCAACATCGTAATCAAGCTCAAAGACAACGCCCGCAAATATATAGCTCAATCCGGATACGATCCGGTATACGGCGCCCGTCCGCTCAAACGTTTTATCCAGCGTGAACTGGAAACAAAAATCGGAAAGTCACTTATCAAAAATGATATCGCGGATGGGGCCCATTTGGAGATCAGCATGAATGGGACAGGTCTCAAAGTGAATGTTCTTGAAACGGGACTTAAAGTTTAAATGTTTTTAGTTCAATTTTATCTTCGTTAACTTCGATATACGGCAGTGGCTCCTCTGTCCAAGTCCCCGTATTGATATACCGGACACCTTCGCACAACGAATCCTCAGTATAGTGCACATGCCCGCAGGTAATCATGTCAAATTGATTTTCCTTCGCGCACAGCACGGCATTCTTTTTAACCTCCTCGGTAAGAATACGATATACAAACGGAAGCCATTTTTTGGCAAAATAAGCAACGTGGACAGGATTGGCCCCCAAGAAAATGCGCACATTATGCATAAACTTAAACATTCTCAAAAACAAAAGCGTCTGGGACATAATATTCTCAAAGTCGTCTCCATGCGTGATCATAATATTGTTATTTAATACCACGTGCGTCGTAAAAACAATCTTGCCGGGATCAGGCATCACGTAATCCACATCGTGATTGCCGCAAATCCAGATTACTTTTCTTTTTTCGGCCTCGTCCTTCAAGGCATCCAGAACATTGTTGTCGGCTAAACTCAGGTTTTTCTTGGGAGTGTCAATAGTGTCGCCGTTCAATATCAGAGATGCGTTATCGGGAAGGCATGATAAAAATTTCAAAAACTCGGATCGTTTAAAATACGGAAGTCCGACATGAAGATCGCTGATGATAATGGCTTTTTTGGCAGAAAAAATCATCTATATATTTAATAGCTGCTTGGACCCGCCTGAATGGTTAACGTCGGCGGCGCAACCTGAATCATCCCGGTTTCAGAAGAAGAAGCAGGCTGCGAGGATGATGTCACCGGGGCCGACCTTGGAGCAATCGAGTAAGCCGTAGGAGATGATTCGTGCGAAGATGAGGAAACGGACGATGTGTGGGAGCCCTCAGAAGGTGTTGATGAACTAGATGCTGTTGACGAACTCGCCGTACTACCGCCGGATGGAATTGACAAACTGTGTGATGTCGCGCTTTCTGTTGGGCTGGAAGTTACAGCTTCTGTGCCCGATATCATGTTCTGGGATGATTGGGATGAGCCCATCCCGGAGCTCCCGCCACCGGCCGAATTCATCATATTAACCACAGGCATGGCAAAATCTCCCCATGCATTTGTAGTCGCCGCATCTCCTTGATACTGATATTCCATTGTCTTCTGTTTATTGGCGGCTTCTAGGACCGCCTGATTATCCATCCATTGCTGTTTGGCACCAATGTCTTGATCAGCAGAATACCGGTTTTGTATTTGAACATCTGCGCTCGGCATATATCCGATACTGACGCTTTCGCCGTAAGGAACCACGGGCAAACGGCTGATTTTATTTCCCGGATTTTTAACTTGAGCCTTGGCTTTTTTCTTCCTGTTTCTTTCCTCTATTAGATCAAGAAGTCTTTGCTGAGCCTCTACCGAAAAGAATTTTCCAAGTTCCTTTTTGTTTTGCTGAAGTTTTTTAATCTCGTCATCGATATCCGTGCCCTTCATCCCTCCTATTTTGGTAAGTTTTTTCGGATCTTTGGGATGAGCCGTACTGGTTGATGCGCTCCCGCCCATACTTCCCAGAAAGTCATAAGGTGTTAACTCATCAATCACAGAATCCGGAAGAGGTTCAATAGGCGCATCCAAAT
>JADFSZ010000087.1 GCA_022560555.1 PVC group bacterium | reverse complement strand
TCTCATCAATCAAACTCACTTTATATGTTGTTCTCACATACAATCAAAGGCCAAATCGGCAATCGCCCCTTGCTTGCGGAATGTCTCAAAAAAAACATTTGTTTAGTGGACTTTGAAAAAATCGAAATGGCAAATGGGCAGCGCCTGGTATTTTTCGGGAGGTTCGCGGGGATCTGCGGATGCGTAGATGCATTATGTTACGCGGGAAAACGTCTGGCCTGGTTGGGGGATAAAAATCCATTTGCGATGATTAAATCTATGAAAGACTACAAGGATCTTCGTAGCGTGAAAAGGGATTTTATTAAATGCGCTCAATACTTAAAAAGGAGTCCCATTCCGGATTTAAGTCCCTTTATTATCGGGATAACCGGGAGGGGAAATGTGGCAAGAGGCGTTATGGAAATGCTGGATTTATTTGATCCGATTGACATACATCCTCGTGATCTGGAGCAATTTATCAAAGAGAAACGATATACGAAAAAACGAATATACAGAATCGTGTTTACACGTGAAGAAAAATTTCGATCCAAAAAGGGTCATGCTTTTTATTTTGAAGATTATTTAGAACATCCCCGGCACTATGAATCCCGCATGGATGAGTATTTGAAACATGTGAATATTTTGCTTCACGCGAGTTATTGGGATGATCGTTTTCCGAGACTTGTCACCAAGCGGATGCTGAGCAAAATGTACCGGCCGGGGTTTCGATTGTCTTTTATCGGAGATCTTTCATGCGACATTAACGGAGCCATCGAAATCACCAGTCATGTGACAACACCGGATCAACCCGTTTTTACGTATGACCCCGAAAAACGAAAGTCAGTGGACGGTTATCAAAGCAAAGGCATTTCCGTTATGGCTATTGATAACCTTCCATGCGAACTTCCCAAAGATTCATCTGAAGATTTTAGTCTCTCGATTCGAGAGTATATCTATCAGATCGCCGTTCATGGAGCGGTGGATGTGACAGAACATGCCGCGCTGCCCTCCGAATTAAGAAGGGCGGTTATTACACAAGAGGGGGCTCTTACGAAGAGATTTCAATACCTCAGACGGTTTATCAAAAGAGGTTCTCTCTAAGGGGCTGCATAAAGGATGTGTTACATCGTTTTTCCAATGTCAAGATATTTTGACGATTTAAGAAGATTGGAATTTGTGTAATCACTTTATTAATTTATAGTTACGATTATTTCGTTCTTGGCATGGATCATGCTCAGATACCTATAATGATTCACCCTTTTAATGACCCGGATTTTGATGGAGACCTTATAATGAAAAAACTCAAAAATGAAAGCGGAAGTGTGCTTGTAGGAACCATTCTGATCCTTACGATTGCGGCTCTTATTTCAGGTAATTTTATGGTTACAGGCCTTAGGGAAGAGCGGCAGACCGAGGCTTTAAATGACTCAAACCGGGCTCTCTATTCTGCCGAAGCTGGACTTGAACAGGTTACCCAGGACATTGAGACCCTCTTCAGAGCTGCTTTTTACGCGAGTGATTGGGATGAATCCGCTTTTACCTGGTTTGACACACTTTTCGCAACAGGCGTCGGATATACTTTTCCTACGAATACATCGCTGGATGCGGCCGGAACAACAACATATACCGTTACTTTGACGAATGTGGTTAATGCGGGATGGGGTATCCGTGAACTAACACTGAATAGCGTTGGGGTGTGCGATGGACAAACTCGGACAGTTCAAAGTCAGGTACGGTATTTTTTAGGACCGTCACAGGTTTTTGATTACGCGTATTTCGCGAGCAATTATGGTGATTTCGGCGGAGGGGGAGTGAACGCCAATGGATCTATTCGAACCAACGGGGATTGGAACTTTGGTGGATCCCCAACGATAAATGGCGATGTGTATGCCAGCGTCAACGCGAAATTGGGCGCGGACGGCTCCATTTCAGGAAATTATAGTTTCAAGACATATGACCAATACCAGTCTTATTATAACGGTCCCGGACGACAACAAACCCGTCCGACGAATCCAACGGACAATTCAAACCCTGTGGATACCTATTATGAGTTCGGTTATGACGGGTCGCCTGAGTTTCACGTTAATGAAGACGTTAATTTTAACGGTGTGCTTGATCCCGGAGAAGATTACGATGGTGACGGAGAGTTGGATTTAGGAGCGGAAGAACTTGTGATGCCGCGTTTGAAATCGGACGCTTATTACAAAGCGATAGCCGTATCTGAGGGCGGGACAATCTTTCAAGCAGGTGTTCCTCTCGTCACCGCTGTGTATGACAGCAGCGAAAATGGACCCGACGGCATCAGCGGCACACCGGATGACGGCAGTATTGTTCTTATAGGAACGGTGGCCAATCCCATAGTTATCAACGGTCCTGTTTGGATCGACGGAGATGTACTGATTTCAGGGGTGATTTCGGGGCAGGGCACCATCTATTCAGGGAGAAATACCCATATCTTGGGAGACATTACCTACGCGGATCCCCCTCTGTGGAATAAACCGGATGCGAATCCGGATGCGACGGCCACTCTGAATGCTACGAAAGATATGCTGGGACTCGTTGCGAGGGGGAGTATGATTGTGGGTGACTATACGGAAAATGCTTGGCAAAATGATGTCTTGAATAACATTACGCCCCCATATACTCAACAGCATGATGTCGACGCGTTGGACGCGGCGAACGGATATATTGACGGGTGGGCGACAAACGGGATTCTGGATTACGATGAGGATACGAACGGCAACGGTGTCTTGGACGCGGGTGAAGATCAGCTACGCCCTTATTTTGACGGAGATTATGACGCAGTTGATGGTGGTTTTATGGATGATGGGACAGGTTCTCCAACGGCGCGTAAGTTTTATGAATCATCCATGGGCGAAGACTGGATCGATTCCAACGCGGATAAATCATCACAGATAAGAAATATTGACGCTGTTATGTTTTCCAACCACCTTTACGCGGGATCGGTCGGAGCTTTCAAGTATTTTGGGTCCATGATTAGTCGGGACGCCGCGTTTGCCTGGAGCGGAAGCATCGAACTTAATTTTGATCCGCGCTTAGCGACACTCGGTCTTGAATTTCTTAATATTTATCTTCCGTACGATTTAATGGAGCCGCTGGTTATTGGTTGGCGTGAGGGCATTAGTCAATAAGGAGACTTGGAATATGGGTCGGATATTTTTAAAATTCTTTCTTGTTTTAGGGTTATTTATATTTTTGATGAGTCCTTGGAGAAGTCTCATGGCACAGAGTCATGTGACAGAAGAATCTCTCGAAAAAATGGTTAGAAAAAGAGAGTTTATTAAAACAAATTATCCCCATTTAGGGAACTACACGCAAGCGGAACGAATCAGACGTGAGCAAATGTTTGTTGCAAGCAGTCAGGCGAGCAACAAATCAAATAGTACGGATACGTCCGGGAAGAACACTGCGCGAATTCTAAAGACAGGAGCCAAAAAGATAGCGACATCAAACGTGTTTTTTGTTCGAGCTTTTATTCCAATCATACTCATAATGGCTGTAGGCTTTATGACATATCGAACAAGCCGGGAATAAGGAGTTGCAAATGCTGCGGAAGAAAATGAATTTTAGCTTGTTGAATGAAAGAGGGGTATCCTTTATCGAAATCATGATTTCGTTGACGATCCTTATGATGGTGGGTGTCTCGGCCCTTAAAGCTTTTACCTTAGGGACTGAAATTACAAAAATCAACTCCCAAAAAATTGTCGCTATGCAGTTTGCTCAGGATCGTATTGAAGAGATAAAAGAAGATGATTATACGAATGTGATTACCGCTAATTACCCATTGGACGTGGTTACTTTAGACACAAGTAATTCTATTAACAACACGGCGGACGATCTGGTCGCCCAACGAACGGTCGCGATCGTAAACAATGGAAATACAAAAGACATTACTGTGACTGTGACCTGGACCTCGCAGGCAAAAACATATAGTGAAATTATCAGAACCATTATAGGAGAATGACGGTGAGTAATAAAGGATTTACATTAGTTGAAATTATGTTTGTATCCGCTCTTTTGATAGTGATTTCCGCGGGCATGATGAAAACCTATATTGCGGGACAAAGATCTTATAAGGCGGGCCTTAGCGAGTTGGACGTACAGCGCGTGAGTAAGCTTGCGATTGAGAAAATGGGCCGACGTCTCAGAAACGCGAAATCGATCACATTGCTTTCCGCCAACGGCAACAGTATCGAATTTGCCTGGGATGATCCGCTTATCTGGACCCCAACTAACAATGCGGATGACATCACAAGCGGATTTTATTATGTGGATGCGGACAATAATCCCGCAACCATTGCCGACAATTCCATTTTTTATGACAGTGATGTGGATGACGGGGGAAACGCCTTGCAGACACTTGTCAGCAACATCAGTCCGACGAATAATCAGGACATTTTCAGCACGGTCACAATCACCCCGAACCGGGTGCGGATGCGATTTACGGTTTTTGATTCGTATGCTGAGGATGGATATCAGGGGATTGATATTAACTCTGTGGTTGAACTGAGAAATTATACGAATCCTTATCCGTGATTCTAATGAAAAATGAGGAATGAATAAGGAAAAATAAAAGTAAATGAACATTCAATAATCGATAATAAATAATCAATGGGTAAAAAGGGGGTGAAGATATAGTGAACAAAATCAGTCTTGTCACACGTAGAAAAGATAAAAACTTTGATACTCCGACATTAGCTCTGGAGCGTGCCCGTGAGAGAGCGGTTCGAACGAGCGCGCCTGTCGAGCTTGATAAATGCGGGAATCCATCGCTGACGGTTGATTTGCCTAAAGAGGATGCCCTGAGTTTTTCAGAGTTTTTAGGGCATGTCTTTAAAGAAACCAATCAGGCGACCATAGCGACGGAAATTACCAAAGAAGATCAAGAGCAGGTTCATAAACTTGTGTTTAAATTTCTTGCGCATGAACAGGATACTACATTCCTGACGGCACAACAGCTGTCCGAGATGCTCCGGATGAACATTTCAACGATTTATCGAATGGCGAAAAATAAACGTATCCGGGCCTATAAGGTGGGACGTTTATGGAGATTTAACTGGTTGGAAATCAAAAAGGCTCTTGGGCCGGATTATTCATGAAAGGAGGAGTGCTGTTATGTATTTAGAATACTGGGGTTTAAATCAACACCCCTTTAACAATGTCCCTGATCCGGAAATGTATTTTTCCATGCACCAAAGCGTGGAAGAGTCTGTGGCCGAAATTTTATTCGCGATAGAAGAAGGAGACGAGTGTTTAGCTGTCATCACAGGTAAAGTCGGTGTCGGTAAAACTATGAGTCTTCGTATCGTTCTGGATACCTTGGATCACGATAAGTATAAAATTGCTTTTGTGATCAATCCGGACCTGAGCTTTCCACAACTCCTTCGTGAGATCATCGGGCAGTTAGAGGATCAAGAATGTGAAGAACGTAGAAAGGATAAGCTCCTGGAGAGGTTTAATAAGATTCTCTTTGCAACAAATGATGAGGGGAAACGTGTCCTCATTTTTATCGATGAAGGGAATGTTATTAAGCCTGCTAATCTGGAGAGTTTAAGGCTGTTGACGAATATGCAGGAGGATAAGCAGAATCTGTTTACGATGATTCTGGCCGGTCAGCCTGAACTTGCAAGACGCCTTGAAGATCCGCGACGTGCCAATTTGTTTCAGCGGATTGGAGTGTATTGCCGGATGACCGGGATGACATCTTGCGAAAATATGCGTGATTATATCGAACATCGTTTGGAGCGCGCAGGTCTCAAACAGCGTGTTTTTAGCGATGAGGCTTATGATGTGCTCTGGGAACACTCCGAAGACGGTGTCCCTCGATTGGTGAATAAACTGTGTAAGCTTTCCATGAAAGCGGGGGAGACAAACAATCTAACTCAAATCACCCCTGAGGTTGTTCAAGCCGTCGCCGCGAGATTTATCCGAAGTAAGGATATCAAGCAAAGCACCAAAAAGAAGTCCTCCGGATCCTCTCGTTCATCCGTGAAAATTGAGGACCAAAACGCGGAGGAAATCGCGAGCCAATTAGCGACCGATGAATTGCGGCACATACAGGACGAACTTAAAGACCCCTACGAAGCGTGGGTCTTGAAAAGACGTCAGATACTTGAACAAATTCAATCCGGAGACATCACAGCGAAACAGGTAAAAGTTTCTCAACCCGAGAAAGTCACGTGATTTTCGCGCTGAATGGCCTATCAAGTGATGGATTAGCTTGAACACAAAATCCCGGGTGTAAATCCGGGATTTTTTTATGTGCCATGAAATCGAATCTCTTCTATTTGCCACCTCTAAAATTTTATCACTGATATTGAAACTCCCAGAAAATCTCATCCTTGTTGAATTTGGGCCCTTCTTTATAATTTGCCGGGGGTGCAAAGCATAAACATGTTTAATAAATTAAACAGAGATTTTATTTAAGATCAATATTTATCAATGACTTACAAGAATAATTGTTTGGCCTGGAAATTGCGTTTTAGCATGGTTAGACATCTCGTAATTTACTATGGCTTAATTGACTACAATTGAAAGCAAGCTGGTTTGCATGCATCCCAAAAGTACAAGTACGTCCTTTGAAGGAGCAAAACATGACGGCATATAAATCTACGCTATCTCACAAAAAGGGGATGAGTCTTCTGGAAGTCCTTTTAGCGTTGACGATTTTGTCCATTTCTTTGACCGGGGTTTTATCCGGATTAGTGAACGGACAAAGGTGGTTTGCCACCACCCGTGAAATGGGGCAAGCCGCGGCTGTGGCTCAACAGGAAATTGAGCGTCTCCGTGCCATGGAATATACCGCAGTGGAAGCATTGGCACCGCAATATACATTTGCACCTGATACCGAAACCGAACTTAGCAAACACGCGCCCGTAGGCACCGTCATCATTACCTCTATCAATCCCAATCAGGTTCAGGTTTTTAGCCGTGTTGTTTGGACAGATAGTATGGGGGGCTCTCGTGCGGAAGAATTAACTTCACTCATCACAAAAAATGGGATAAGTAAACAATAAGACCATGATTAAGTTTGAGAAAATACAATTCAATAAGAGCATGAGAGGTATCAGTCTACTGGAAATAATGATGGCTCTCACCATAGCCACTGTCTCCGTTTCTTCTATTACAATCCTTGTGCAAAGATTAATATTAGCCAACGCGGCCTACATTGATAACCGGGCTCAGGCACGGTATATTATGGATGTTATGCAAAGAGATATGCAAGGCGCCATTGCCGTTGAATCTTCCAGGACTTATGATTCTGTGTTGTACGAAGCCACGAATAATGACCTGATATTAAAAATTCCCTCTATC
>JADFSZ010000086.1 GCA_022560555.1 PVC group bacterium | reverse complement strand
CCTTTTGGACCCACGGCATTATCTTCATTGATTGTCGGAATTCGCCATTCTTCATCTGTGGGAATCTACCCCATCACTCTTTGGGACTCTTTGGAAATATTCTTCTTGGTGGCTTCAAAGATGGTTTTGCCTTCAAAAGTTTTTCCGTTCCAAACTTGTTCATTCGGGTTGGCCTCATCAAGCATTTTTAAAAGTTTTACATCCCAAAACTGGGGATATCCCCCGTAAGGCTTTGTTTCCACATTGTTCCACCACATATATTCCTGACCTTTAGAAAACGTCCACGTCGATTTGCAGGCCATGGTGCATGTCTGACATCCGATACAACGATTCAAATTAAATACAAACGCAAACTGTCGATCCGGATGATGCTCTTCGTGAGGATATTCCATATTACGATTGATCTGCCAGTTATAGACCTGACTCATGTTCGACTCCTTATCCGTTCATATCCATAATTCATTTTCCACAATTGCCACACCCCAGCACTTACCTGGTTTTATTTTATGTTATGGCTAACTCTTTAATCGCATCTTCCACAATCTCATCCATTAACTCTTTGACGGATACAATTTTCGTGATCCTTGAGACATTACTTCCGGCAAAAACAACAGCATTATCAATGTCTCCCTCCGCAGCCGCATACAATGCCTTGGCAATGCAATAAGGGGTTGTCTTAGGAACACAAGTCTTAAGACAACGATAAAGACATTTGACCGGCACCCTTTCTCCGGACATGACTCTATCAACAAACTTAGTTCTGATAACTCTCCCCGGCATACCCACAGGGCTTTTTATAATAACGATATCTTCTTCTCGTGCCTTTAGATACAGTTCTTTAAATTCATGGGCAACAGAGCATTCATGGGTTACAACAAAACGACTGCCCAGCTGCACCCCCCTAGCCCCCAATCGAAAATACTTGGCTGCATCCTTTCCGTCAAATACCCCTCCCGCCGCAATAACAGGGATATTTACATTAAAATCTTTTTCGTATTGACGAACCCGCTTCAAAACATCCACAAACAAATCCTCAAGAACATTTTCCCTTTTCGATTCAACCTCTTCAAATTTAAACCCCAAATGTCCTCCGGCCAACGGACCTTCAACAATAATAGCATCAGGAAGTCGATTATAGCGTTTCTTCCAAGTCCTCATTATTATGTCCGCCGCTCTTGCAGATGAAACAATCGGTATCAATTTTATTGAGCTGCCCTCAACATATTCCGGCAATTTTAACGGCAACCCGGCACCAGCGGCAATATAGTCAGCTTTCCGGCGTGCTGTAGTGCGAACCAGTTCTTCGAAATTACTCAAGGCCACCATGATATTGACGCCTATCACTCCCTTTGTTAATGCCTTCGCCTTATCAATTTCTTTTTCAAGACCCTCGTTTGAGGCCTTAACAAAATGTCTTTCATGGTCTTCGCTGCCAAAACCAAGACCTACGCTCGAGATAGTTCCTGCCCCACCATAATCGGCTACAGCGCTTGCCAATGAAGCCAAAGACACCCTAACGCCCATACCCCCTTGAACAATTGGGATCTTTACCTCTATGTCCCCGATTACTAACGGTTTTAATTTATCAATCATCATTCTTCCTCTCGACTTTATTCAACTTTAAACCAATATTTTTCTCGCTTCTATACAATGCAACTTAGTGTTTAAACTCTAAAAGCACATAGACGAAAGCTTTTCATGATATCCCTCGCGGGCTCTTTCCCGGCCGATGATGGGGACGCCACATGCGCATCGCTTCATGAATGGCAGAGCGCACATACTGGGTTCCTTTTTGTTTCCATGCCATATAAGGTCCATAATACATAGGATTACGAAAGACAAACAAAATCCTATTTTCATCCCACCCATTCCGAACAAATTCTTCTGTAAAACAAAGAACCATATCCCTAAGCTGTTCTTCGGTTTGTCCGGGAAGCTCCACCCCTACCATCTCCATGGGATCATCGGGCTCAATGTCTTTTTTAACCATTTCGGCTCCCTTTTTTAGGTTTGTATAAAACCGCCAATTAAATATTTTTTCATCACGTCATTTTCATTGGCCGGTGTATATCCGGTTTTCGCGGGGGCCCACACACCTTTTCCCCCAAGCCCACCGTCTTCAGCCTTTGTGATTCGAACCAATGTTTCTTTGGGAACCGTATTGACCGCGTGATTATCAGCTTCCCCGCCAAACAGAAAGGACATAAAAACTTTTGACTTGTGAAAAAGAGTATCCGTCTGATGCATGGGCATATGCCAGTTGCGCGTCACACTTTGCTGGGATCCATAGCGGAAATTCGCCTGATACATTCCACCCTCAGATAAAGCACGTTTATCTTTTCTTGTTTCATGGGCCTTCACAGATTTTTCAGTCGCGATGTATGTTCCGTGTTTCATCATAGCGACATGGTATGGATAGGCAGAATTAAATTTTACACGAAGCATCAGTCGAGCCACTTTATAAAACGGATCATCAGGAGAAGCTCCTACGTAGGGTCGGTCCGCGGGATTCGCATCCACATAAACATAGTCCCCGTCTTTAATATTCAGGTCTTTGGCTGCCTGAGGGTTGAGATGAAGCTGCTGTTCACCAACTCCCGGAGTTCGTTTATCCATACGATAGGGATCGCCAAAATTCGAATCCCAGATCTGATGCCAATCTACATTACTCCACATGGAATGAACACGGTGCCGGCTTTTCGGAGTCATACAGTAAAACTGGAATCCTTTTTCCCAAAGGAAGTTTTTCGTTTTTTTAACGTCTTCCCAAGACATACGAATGTTTCTTATTGTTCGATGATCCCAATGTTCGGCATCCTTCGGAATGCCATAATCTTCCGGACGAATATAAGGATTGGAACTCACAATAACATTCGGAAGATACGGCGTTGCTTCAGGCCCTTCGCGATGCACAACAAAATTTTCTCCGTACTCAATGGCTTCAGGAATATCCGTATAGGCATGCATCCGTCCGGTGTCCGTATGAAAGGGCTCATTGTCATGGATTTGCTCCCAAAAAGGAATCCGCGGATAGGTCCTGAAAAGCATCAAAGCTCCGCCCGGAGGGCCGTACTTCCCATTCATGATGTCCTCAAGTTGATATCCTGTTGTCGTTGTGCTTGAATCCAAGAGTCGCTGAATGTAAATCTCCCGATTGTTTTCGAGTGCAAATTTCCAATAGTCATAGAACCGCTTATCGCCTGTGATTTGTCCCAATTTTTCTGCAACTTTAGCCAAGATGACGAGGTCGTCCCTGGAATCAAAAATCGGGGGGATGCCTCCCTCCCATATCTGCAAAAAGGGATTTGAGCAGGACGCGGTCACTTCGAGTCCTTCAAACTCCAGCCAGCTATTGGCTGGCAATGCAATATCCGAGTATTCGATTGTGGCTGTCATCTGAATATCGATAGTCACAATCATCTCCACATTGGGATTGACATTTTTAATCATTTCGTAGGCATGTTTCGCGTTATTAATCAGGTTGACATTATTTGTCATAATTATTTTTGTCGGCGTCGGCATATGCGTATCACCGGTAAATACTTTGCGTCCTTTCTTGGGGGTATCGACAATGAGCGGCCGATCTCCATGATTCCAATACGCCGGTTCTTCATCCTTAAAATATGCCTTGGTCTTCACATCACGTCCCGAGGCTTTTGGATCAAGGTTAGGGTGAAACGGATTTTCAGCCACCCATCCTTTGAACCCGGGGCCTGTCCAAGGAGATCCTTGAAAAAGCGCGGCTTTATAGTTTCCGGCCCACCCAAAACATCCGGCCCCGGGTTTCCCGATATTTCCGGTTAACATCATGGGAAGATATGCCGCACGATTCATTTCGGTGGCATGAAAATAATGATTGATTCCTTCTCCTTGATGGATGGCCGCAGGCTTAATGGTCGCAAGATCTTTAGCCAATTGAAAAATAAGATCTTTGGGCGCGCTCGTCATCTCAACCACGCTGTCAAGATCATAGTCTTTGAGATGTCCTTGATAGAGGGAAAACAAGGTCATCACCTCGACCTCTTTTCCATCAACTGTTTTAACGGTAAAAGTCCCTTCTAAAATAGGGTTAATATTTTTCTTTGTCATTCTTTGACCCATATCATCGCGGGTTAACGGAACAGGTTTTTGTTTGAGAGAATCCCAAACAACAAAATCCCCCAATTTTTCATATTGCTCTTTTTTCAGCCCTTGATATTTAAAACTGGGACTATCCGAAGAAAGCCCCAGTTGATAATCTGGAAATATATCATTGGCTCTGAGGCGACGAAGATTATCCAAGCGGATAAGTAAAGGAAAGTCTGTATATTTCAAAACAAAATCCCGATCATACCAATTTTGATCAAACATGATGCGTGTAATCCCCAGAAAAAGCGCCGCATCGGTTCCCGGCCGAATGGGGATCCAATAATCTGATTTTGTGGATGGAGGACTGTATTCCGGGGAGATCGTGACAAGTTTTGCACCACGTTCCATACATTCGATAAACCAATGGGAGTCTGTCATTTTATTTTCAACCAGATTCTTTCCATCTTGAATGATGAGCTTGCTGGATCTCAAGTCATTGAAATCACAGTCCGCGTTCTGAAGACCATGCACCCACGGATGTCCCGGGGCCTGATCCCCATGCCATGTATAGTTGGACCAAGCACGTGCCCCCTTGGCTTTTTTTTCATCGACCCCCCGAATATATGTATCCAGCAGGGCCATCGTATTACTCAGTCGATACATTCCATATTTTCCAAAGACACCCAAAAGCCCCATGCCGCCCCGCATTTTGAATGTTCGAGTGCCCGCCCCATGCATGGCATTGAGCATTTCTTCGGGATATCCTTGAGCTTTTAGTTTCTTTTTCCCTTTGTCTCCACTGTAACGTTTCGCGATGGCAATCATGGCGTTGGCAATATATGTATTGGCCTCATCCCAAGAAACTTTTTCAAGTGTATCTGTTCCGCGGGAATCAAATTTATATTTCACTTTGTTTTTTTGATTAAGATCGGGAAACCCATCATCCGCCCATTGGCGCCAGCCTCGGCGGATCAGCGGATATTTCAATCGATACGGCCCATAGAGAAGGCGATGAAACGTGTAGCCTTTGGAGCACTGACGTGGGTTCCAGTTTACTGTGGCTTTGTTGCCATAAAGATCTGCATATTTTTCGTAGTTATATTCAGAGCCCAATCGAAAGACAATCCCATTCCTAACATAGGCCATACAGCGACACGCATGGGTATCATTCGGAGAGCAAACCCACGAAAAAGTACTGTCATACTTGTATTGATCACGATAGATTTTTTCCCAATCTCTATTGGGATAATAATCAAGAGGATTTTCGACATCTTGGATTGATTCAAAGGCATAAAGGGAGAGCTGTCGCGATGCGAGAAAAAGACCCATTCCCGTTGCCCCCGAAATCTTTAGGAATGTTCTGCGTGTAATTCCCATAAAAACCCTCCTCAAAATACTTTATTTTGAATTCATCAACAATAAACGATTCCAGCTTGAAACAACCTTTTGACCATTGCGGTCCTTTTCCTCTCCATCCCAAGCGGCAAACGCAATACTCAACTTCTTCTGGGGAGAAAATTCCACCCCTTCGCCCGATTTTAAGTCTCGGATAAAAACAACATGCCACACACCGTCCTTCCAGGATCCTTTTACAAGAACATTTTCTTTTTTAAGATTCATAGGCGTCAAGGTGCCAAACCCTTTGGCTCTGGCGATTTCAACGGCCGTTTTCCTTTTAGGATCAGACAATGGGTTGCCTGCTTTGTGTCCCGTGAGATATTCTGTCGCGTGCAACTCTGTTTTTGATTGGCTCAACTCAAAAGGTGTGCCATGTTCATAGGTTGTTTCCGACTCGTACCAATCAACCGCGGCATTGGGATACTCGTCTTCGATATCTTCTCTTTGGTTCAAATCTTTTTGCCAAGCCGCTTTCCAGTGCCAAATAGTGACCGGGGAATCTTTAGACCCCATGGTAAAAGTGGGAGGATCCTCCTCATTAGAGAACTGCAGTGCAACCCCATCCGAAAAAGACTGTGTCTTGACTAAAGAATCATTCAGGGTGTCATCTTTCCAAGTCATATGAATGCCTACTTGTTTATCATTCCGGAGAACTCTGACATCAATACTCTCGATTTGTTCGGCCGTCCGCCACAGAGGCGCCATAGTAATATGGATGGGGGTTTGACCCATCCATTGTTGTGCGAGAGGATCCTTCTCAAGTACATTCTGAACTTCCTGCACGGGGATTTCCTTCCTGAAAAGCCGCTGGCGATTATGAGAATTCGGCGGAGAAAGAGTTTGTGTATAATGAATGAGGTTCCATAGCTCTTCTTCTGTAAAAACTTCATAGTAGGACGGCATCGGGGTCCCCGGCAATCCGCCGATAATACGCCAATACAGTTCTTTTGAGCTATCATTGCGCATAAAAACACCTGTTGTCAGGTCTCTCGGACGGATCGCATATCCGGAACTATCCGTCATCTTCTGGACGGCGTCTCCTTTGCCTTCTTTCCCATGGCAGTCTGCACAGGCCATTGCAAAAAGCTCTTTTCCCTTTTCAATTCCTTCCGGGGTGATCTGAGGTTCTTCTGTAACCTGGATACTAGACTTTGGATTAGGTTCGCTCGAAAGCATCTTGATTAAATCATCCCACGGGATTGTTTCTGTCTCGATACCCGACAAAACGCCTTCTTCACCACTAGAAGACTTTTTTTCTGCGAGATAACGCACATAGTACACAAGTCCCCAGCGGTCATTTTCACTTAAGTGTTCCCAGGACGGCATGGACGATCCGGGCATTCCTCGACTGATTGAAGAAAACAAATCTTCATCCGTGGCTTTCATGTTTTTCGTCGAAACCAGACGAAATTTATTTTGCGTAAAATCTCTTGGTTTGGGGTATAAAAGATACGCAGCTTCGCCATCCCCTGCCCCATCCGCACCGTGACAAACGGCACACTGCTTTTCATAAATCACCCGACCACGATCGAAGAGTTCGGGTGTCGGGCCAGGACTCTTTTTAACGGATTCAGCCCCAAGCACACATATCATTGTAAAAAAGCCCATAGACATCATGACAAATCTAACGACCCATTTCTTAAAATTAAAACTCCTCCACTCCATCACGATACTCCTTTTGTCATATAAATTTGTCCTAGCCTATCGGCTATGTACTCCTATTTCAGTGTTTTTTGTTTCTTCTTCTTAAACTTTTCCACCTCGGCAAAAACGGCAATATCAACGGATTCAAGAAAAGAACGAATGGCCTCTCGCAACTTCTTAAAGTGAGGATGCAGAGGACAGGGATGATCATCACTGCACTTGGCCCATCCGATCGAGCACACCCC
>JADFSZ010000003.1 GCA_022560555.1 PVC group bacterium | reverse complement strand
GATTGTGAGTTTGCTGTGGTTTTTTTATTCATATCTCGCAAGATTGATGCGGTCTCTTAAACCCAATATTCAAGATTTTAGAAATGATCTTTTAGTATTCGGCAGTATTATGTTTGCAGGCCTTATGGTCCTTATGTGGTTGGGAGGGCCTCTGGAACTTTCAAAAAACATGATGTGCATTTTTTATTTTATGGGAATTGTGCTCTGGGGTATTTTGAAAGACACACGATTGCGAGAGACAAAAACTTTAGCCGATCTGATGTGAGTTTATGCCGAAAGTCGTGAGAAAAACATATTTCCGGATTTTGCTCGTTTTCGCGGGGCTTTTTTTTGCTGTCCCGAGAGAATGTGCCGCGGAGAATTTGATCACCGCGAAAAGCTATATTGTGATCGACCGGGAGTCGGGAGAGATTCTCTTGGCGCATAAGGCGAAAAAGCGTCAGGCACCTGCCAGCACAACAAAGCTGATGACAGCCCTTCTGGCTTATGAACTTTCACCATTAAATGAATATGTTAACGTGAGTCCTGAAGCGGCCCAAGCATCCCCGGTCCGTATCGGGCTCAAATCCCATGAGGATTTTAAAATGAGGGATTTGCTTGTTGCGGCTCTCATCCGATCGGCCAATGACGCGAGTGTTGCTATAGCCATTGCGGTTGCGGGAACAGAAGATAACTTTGTGAAGTTGATGAACGATAAGGCTCTGTCCCTTGGGGCATATGATACGCGTTTTATTAATGCGCATGGCCTTCCCGGCCCTGATCAATACACCACGGCTTATGATATGCTCTTGATTATGAACGCCTTTCGTCAATATCCGGAATTGGTTCGTATATTAACGACGACCCATGCGGAGATTGTTTCCAAACAGGGTCGAAAAATCCTTGTTCAATCCCGGAATAAAATTCTCAAAAAAAATTCATACGATTTCTTTTTAGGTAAAACGGGATATACCAAAAGCGCCGGGCATTGTCTGGTCGGATTAGCCAGAGATCAAGAAGCCGACATATCTTTTGTCCTCTTGGGCAGTCAAAAGATATGGAAAGATACCAGAACAATCCTTGATGAGAGCTTGCAATTAAATTGAATTGATCCGAATTATGTTGATTCGCGCAAAAAGACCTTTTTGCTATTTGGCTGTGTTCCTGATTTTCTTCATTGCCACCCCTCAAAACGCTTATGCTAGATCTTTAAGGCAGCGGTCTCACAAATCGTCTCATAAAACATATTCTTCCGTTAGCCGTCTCGGGACGGCTGAGACATTCGCAAAAAACGAGAATTTAACATATATGTTTGACAGCTCTACAGGGCTTGTTCGATTTGAATCCGGAGATATTATGATTCGCGCTCTGGTGGGGTTTGAAGATATTATTATCAACGGACGCTTGTATTCGATGGATGAAGCTTTTGGGATGTTTGATGGGAAGGTGCTCGTGCCCAAGGATTTTTTGGCGCTTTATCGTAAAATCACAAAAAAGCGTAAACGAAAATTCAGACGGGATTATTCCGAAAAAAGAGTTATTGTTAAAAAAGCTGTCGGATTGAAAAAAATTGTTCTGGATCCCGGTCACGGGGATCATAATTTCGGCGCGGTAGGAAGGAGAGGAACCAAAGAAAAAAATGTTGTGTTAGATATCGCGCTTCATTTAAAAAAGCTCCTCAGAAGTCAAGGGAAAGAACTTGTCATGACCCGTAACCGTGATGTTTTTGTCAAACTGTCTGAACGGGCCCGGATCGCGAATAAGTTTCAAACAGATTTCTTTGTCAGTATCCATGCCAACGCCAGTAAGAATCGGGGTGCGAACGGTGTTGAAGTCTTTTATTTGTCACAAAAAACCGACGACTATAGCCGTGCTGTGACCGCGATGGAAAATCAAAGTTTCGATCTAAAACAGGAAGAGAAAGAAGGGCTGTTGGCATCAAGCAAGGGGACGGAGCAGATTGTCAAAGAGTTAAAATTTACGGAGTTTCGTAAGGAAAGTATCGATATGGCCGCGAGCATTCAAAAAGAACTCGCGCGGTTTGTTAAAACCAAAAATCGTGGTGTGAAAAGCGCGAATTTTTATGTGCTGAGAAAGGTCAATAGCCCCTCGGTTTTGGTTGAGGTCGGATTTTTGACAAATCCGGGTGAAGAAAGAAAGCTTGCCACAAAAAGTTACCGAAAAAGCGTAGCTCAGGCCATTTATCGCGGGATTATGAATTATGACAAAATGTATGAACGCTCAGAGGGGTTTACTAAATAAGAGGCATGAATCCATTGACGAAAAATCTGAAAGCCGATCCAGGGGTCATGGGCCCTCATACCCATGAGGCACATGATAGTGAAAGACAGAATAATCCCATTGGTGTTTTTGATTCGGGTGTTGGAGGCTTGACGGTTGTCTCCGAGCTTGTTAGCCAAATACCGAGGGAGAGAGTCGTTTACTTTGGGGATACCGCTCACCTTCCGTATGGCACGAAATCCGCAGCTACCATTCTTGCGCTATCGAAAAAGAATGTGGAGCTTTTGCTTCGATATAAGGTTAAGCTCATCATAGTGGCCTGTCACTCGGCAACTTCAGTCGGAGAAGACATTTTAAGAAACGAATCACGCGTTCCTATTGTCGGCGTGATTACTCCGGGTATTGATCAGGCCTGCCGGGTGACAAAAAATTGCCGTATCGGTGTGATTGGGACTCCGGCAACGATTGCAAGCGGGAGTTATAGTAAAGCTATCAAAAAAAAGAAAACGGATGTTGAAGTGTTTTGTCAAGCCGCAGGCCTATTTGTGCCTTTTGTTGAGGAAGGGTGGGCCCGTCATAAGCTCACAAGAAGCGTTGTTGAAGAATATCTCGAGCCATTGATGAAACACGATATTGACACCCTTATTCTCGGATGCACGCATTACCCGCTGCTGATGCCTCTGATTCAGAAGGTAGTGGGGGCGAATGTCCACATTATTGACTCTGCTTATGAGACAGTTCGTTGTGTGAAAAGTTTTCTTATTGAAAATCGTTTAGCACGAGAAATAGGGAGTCCCGATTATCAGTTTATTGTCAGTGATGATCCCGAAAAGTTTCAAAAATTAGGCCGGATGTTTCTTAAGTCAGAAATACCGCTCGTAAAACATGTGTCTTGCTAAATGAGGTTTGTGATATGTACGAAGTTAAAGTTCGACGAATATTTTCCGCTTCACATGCTCTAAGGGGCTATGAAGGAAATTGTCAGAATGTTCATGGCCATAATTGGGAAGTGATTGTGAGCATCTCGGCAGACAAAACAAACTCTTTAGGCCTTGTTTTGGATTTTCGTGAGGTCAAAAAGCTTCTGGACCGGGTCATTCAAGAACTGGATCACAAACATCTCAATGATCTTCCGGCCTTTGGAGAAGGACAGAAAAACCCCACCACAGAAAATTTGGCACAGTTTATTTACCGGGAGCTCGATAAAGAATTTTCCAAAGAATCTGTCAAAATAAGGAAGGTTACGGTGAGAGAGTCAAGGGATTGTTCCGCGAGTTATTGGGAAGAGGTAAATGATTAAAAATGTTTATGAAAAACATTTAATTAATGTGGCTCCATTCCACCAAAGCAGATGAGACATATTTGGTTTCTAATGAAAAATCTGTTTCAAAGAAAAAACGGTTTAAATGAAAAGCAAAACCAAATATCCCACCGCGAACGCTATAAACCAGAAACCGGTCTTATCTTCACTTCTTCGCAGGTGGATCATGTACATCCACTATAGTTAGACTCAGGGTATTTGTCAATACGGATCGCGCGCGTTTCACTAAGACACTTATGCACATTTCAAAAAGAACAACATCTCATATTATCACACTTCTGATTGTTTTTGGGGTTGTGGCTGTTGTTTGTTTAACGATGGAAAATTTTTCGGGCACAAAAGATGAGATTGTTTATCTGAAAAGTTCGAAAAATTTTATTGAATGGCTTCAGTGGGGCATCCACTCAAAATCTTTTTTTGCCAAAGAGGTCATTCATCGTTTTTGGGATGCGGGGCACGAACACCCATCTGTCCTCAAGATCGTATCCGGGATTACGTGGTTTCTGTTTCAGGACAGCTTGGGAGATCTTGCGAGCCTAAGACTCGGGACGGTCCTGTTTTTGGCCGGTCTGACGCTTTTTAGTTTTACCGTATTGAAGAGCGTTTACGGAGTCACAACGGCGTTTTTATCTATCATTTTTTTTATAGGCATGCCCCGGATTTTCGGATATTTTCATTTAGCGGAAATCACAATCCAGCTTACATGTCTTTGGAACATTCTCCTTCTATGGATTTATTTGATCGTGACTAAAAAAATAGGCCGGGCGCATTATTTTTTATGCGGAATAATATGGGGCCTGATTTGCGCGGCCAAAATCACAGGTATTCTTCTTGTCATCATAGCCGGTCTTTTTATTCTCATGGTCCAAAAAAAAGATTTTTTTGTTTTTCTTGGCCTCTGGTGTATGGGAGGAGCCTTAAGCTTTTTTTTAAGCTGGCCCAGCCTCTGGTATGAAGGATGGGGTTTTTTCGCCCGGCATGTGAATTATTTTTATAATGAAAATCTGACGATTCAAACCTTCTATCTCGGGCGCATGTATACCGAGTTGCCGTGGCATTACCCATGGACGCTTTTTCTGGTGACCACGCCGGTGTATCTTCTTTTGCTTTTAGCCTTGGGAGGGTTCTTTGTGTTTCAGAGGCGGGATCTTTTAGGGGTGCTGGCTCTCTTGAACATATTTGTTGTATTAGGGGCGCTATCTCTCTATACGGGGTATCCCGGAGACGGGATTCGACACTTTCTTGTGATTTATCCCTTATTGGGGTATGTCATGGCTTTTGGCCTAAAATGTATCCCTTCGAGGTCTCTATTTCATGCTAAGGGAGCCGTACAAAAAATTGCAATCGGCCTTGTGTGTACCCTTCTATTCTTCGAGAATGCTATTGTTTTTCCCGACAATTTTCAGTACTATAATCAGCTTGTAGATGTGAAAAAAGGGTATTTTTCGGAACAATATTACCCTTAGCCATTACCGAAGGTATGTCTTTTGAAGTCATTAACGAAATATATGTCGTTTCAAACAAAAACAAGACGCGCTTATGTCAATATTACGTCCCAAATTGAAAATTACGTCAAAGAAAGCGGTGTGCAAGAAGGTCTTTGTCTTGTGAACGCCATGCATATCACGGCCAGTGTTTATATTAATGATGATGAATCGGGTCTTTTGTCGGATTATGACCGATGGCTTGAGAAGCTGGCCCCGCATGAGCCGGTTTCCGATTATGAGCATAACCGGACCGGAGAGGATAATGGGGATGCGCATCTCAAACGGCAAATCATGGGACGGGAAGTTGTTGTGGCGATCACAAAAAACTGTTTGGATTTGGGGCCGTGGGAGCAAATTTTTTACGGAGAATTTGATGGGCGAAGGAAAAAACGCGTACTTGTTAAGATTTTAGGAGAATGAAAAATCCGTAAATGGGAAATCGTAAATGGTCAAAAGCAGTAATTGGTAAATCGTAAATGGTAAATGGTAGAAAACAGACTACAGACAACAGATGACAGAAAACAGATGACAGAAAACAGACTGCAGACAACAGATGACAGAAAACAGATGACAGAAAACAGACTACAGACAACAGAGGACAGATAAAAGACAAGAAGCAAAAAACTATTATGAAAGAGTGAAACGGTGAGTGGAGAACTAAGAATGGTGAATAAAATAAAACGGTCCAAAAAAGGGTTTACGATTATTGAGGTTTTGGTGGCGGCCGTTATTTTAACGCTTGTTTTTGGGGTGGTGTACGTGATTTTTAACGCTTCAACGGATTTCTGGACACGGGGCGAAACACAGACAGAAGCCCTTCAGAATGCGCGTGTTTTCTTGCAGTTGGTTGAAAAAGATTTGATCGCTACCATAAATTATAAAAATGGTGACCTGGCCAATGCGATGCAATTTAATGACTCCACCGATAGTGATACCTTGAGTTTGATTATTTTTGATAGTGGTTCCATCGGATGGGGCGTTTCAGAAGTTTATTACCAATTGAGCGGATCAGTGATATATCGTGTCATAAACTCAACGGATGAACCGGACGCGACTTGGGATACAACTTTGAACGAAGCGGCAGAAGCGGGATATGCATTTAGTAAACTCAATTTTGAGTGGACGGATGATGGAACAACCTGGAGCAATACGGATAAAAATTGGCCCGACGGAGTGATCCCTTTGCCGAAGGCCGTGAAAGTAAGTGTTACAACCGAAGCCAAAGGGCTTGAAAAGGAAAAAACATTCACTACCGTCGTTTTTATTCCCGCCGCGGTCAACTAAAGTTCTTTTTATAGAATTTCTCCGAGAAAAAGTTCTTGCAGGAATTATGTAATTAACATATAATCAGATGGTTACGAAAATATGTATATTTTTTCAACATAAGGTTTTAGGTTTACAATCATGGCCAAAAAGAGAATCGGAGAACTTCTCATAGCCGACGGGCTTCTTACTAATGAGCAATTAGAAAAAGCCCTCGAAGTTCAGAAAAAGCAAGGGGGCTTTTTAGGAAAGATTCTTGTTGAGCTAGGGTTTGTCACGGAAGAGCAGGTTGCGGACCATCTCATGGAGCAGGGCGGGCACGCCTATCTTCCTTTGGGATGTTACGATATCGACCAAGGACTTTTGGATATATTTACCGAGGATATATGCCGGGGATTGGGTGTTTTGCCTGTGGATAAAATTGGGAATGTCATTACGGTTGCTGTCGCTGATGATATGGATGAGGAAACGATGGAAAATGTCAAAAAACTCATTCCGGGCGGAGATATTAAAGTTTTTATCACGACACTAACGGAATTAGGAGAAGCATTCGATAAGTATTTTAATAAAAAGGATCAAGAAAAAACTACATAAAAACATGTCGATTTTGAGGCAAGAAAGGTCGGTATGCTTGGGGCCAAAGCCTTTCAGACCGGGGTAAATCATATGCGTGATAAAGATTCTTCGAGCGAGTTGCCCTCTTCGGAAGATTTGAAAAGTGAAAACCGGAATTTGAGAACGCTTCTTGCCCAAACCCGCGTAAAATTAGAACAGCGCGTTAAAGATCTTGATGATTTAGAGGAGGCGGGACAGCTTGTCAACTCCAGCTTCGATCTTGAGCGCATTTTATTCCACCTCATTTATTTCCCTTTAAAAATGACCGACGCGGAAGTCGGCTCTATCATGCTTCTTGAAGAAGGCCGTCTTGTAACAAGAATTTCCTGGAGTCTTGAAGATAAAATTATTCGATCGATAAAAATTAAAAAAAGCGGATTGTCTATTTGCGATGAAGCCTTGTTGACCCAACAACTGTTGATGTATTCAAATCCGCGTGAACATCCGGATCTGGAGTGCAAGGAGGGCGATCATACTATTGAATCTGTGTTATGTATCCCTCTTTTGACACGGGATCGAGCCGTGGGCATACTGAACATCGTCAACTCTAAACGCATTGATGAGATTGACGAATTTGCCAAAAGAATCATTAAGGCCGTAGCCGGGTTTGCCGCTGTTGCCATAGATAATGCATTGTTGCACAATGAGTCTCTTGTGAAGCAAAAATACGAGCAGGAACTGCAGTTGGGCCGGGACATACAATTGGGGCTTTTGCCGCAAAAACCGCCGCAGATTCCCGGCCTTGACATCGCGACCAAATATTCAGCCACGAAAGAAGTCGGCGGGGATTATTTCGATCTCCTTACTGATTCCGGGCTCCTCCATGTCATTGTCGCGGATGTCTCCAGTAAAGGTGTTCCCGCGGCGCTTGTTATGACCGCGACACGCGCCATTTTAAGGGGAAACATAAGTCGAGAATCTTCGCCTAAGAACATTATTACCCGATCCAATCAGCTTGTGTGTTCGGATATCAACAGAGATACCGACATGTTCGTAACATTGTTTTACGGGTGTTTGGATCTTAAAAAGAGAAAATTACATTATACAAACGCCGGACATTGTTATCCTCTCATCTTTAGAAAAGACCTCCGTGAGCCGATGCGTTTGAAAGCCGGAGGGCTTTTTTTGGGAATTCTCGATGATGCCGAGTACGAGGAAGAAACCGTGGATCTCTTGGACGGAGACTTACTGTTTTTTTACACAGATGGTGTCGTTGAATCTCTTTCGCCTCAAGGAGATTTATTCGGAGAATTCCGTCTTTGTGAATATATTCGCGAACATTTAGAAGAAAGTTCCAAAAATTTAATTGATGGGCTGTTCAAGGAACTGGTTGCTTTTAGCGGTGATTTAGAGCAGTATGATGATATTGCGATGGTGGCCATACGTCTTATTGCTTAATGGATTCTAAAGAGTGTAAAAATACGGTTGTTTGAAACTCACTTGGAACAAACCTTGGCACACTAAAAAATGAAATTAACTTTTAAAAGTTCGCTTAATTATTTGGACGTGGTTCATAGCTTTGTGAATGAATTAAGCGTTTTGCTGAAATTTGACCCTCAACAAAAAATCAGGCTTTCTATTGCCGTGAGTGAAGCTGTCACAAACGCGATCATTCACGGAAACAAAGAAAATCAAGATGGAACAATCATTGTGAATGTGGATATAAAGCCCCATCAACTTCAAATTGATGTGACGGATGAGGGAAAGAATGATTTTAGATATGACCCTAAGCGTCATGGTGTTATAGATGAAAATAATGTTGGGATGGAAACAGGGCGAGGGATTTTTATTATGAGAAGCTATTTAGATCAACTCAAGTTTCGTCGAATAAAAAATTCAGGAACGTGTGTATCTTTGATTAAATATTTAGATAAGGAGGGAAGCGTCTGTGGACATCAAAACTAGAAAAGTGAGTGATGTGACTATAGTTGATTTGTCGGGTAAACTCGATATTAATTCATCTTTAAGCCTCAAAGAGTGTCTGAATCAGGCTTTAATGGATAAGCGGAAGAAAATTTTGATAAATTTAGCTGATGTTGATTTCATTAATAGCTCGGGACTGGGCATTCTGGTTTCAGGATTAAAAATGATCAGAGAGGAAGACGGAGAATTGAGATTTTGTAATCTCCAAAAGTATGTTCGTGAGCTCTTTGAAATTAGTCAGCTGACGAAAGTGTTTGCAATATTTTCAACGGAAGACGAAGCTCTGGAAAGTTTTACCTAAAATTTTATTTTTGTTAACCACCATGTGGAGATATCCGCCATGTCAAAGCAATCCATTCTCGTTATAGATGATGAAAAGTCCATTCGTTTCGCGCTCAACGAGGCTCTGACCCTAGCCGGTTATGATGTCATTCTTTCGGACGGAGAAATTGATATCCTGGATTGTATCAGTCAGAAAAACCCGGATCTTATACTTCTCGACATGAAGCTGCCGGACCTAAACGGGATGGATCTTTTAAAAACCATTATCCAATATGATCCGGAGGCGATTGTCATGATGATCACGGGATATGCTGATATCGACTCCGCCGTTCAAGCCATGAAGTTGGGAGCTTACGATTACATTAATAAGCCGTTTAATATCGAAGAACTTCTCATCAATATTGCTAAAGCTCTCGAGACACGAACTCTCAAAAAGGAGATAGGGCACATTCGCCAGGGTGAACGGCGTAAATATAAGCTGACGAGCATTATCGGAGAAAGTTCCGTGATTCAAGACCTCAATCGGCTTGTTGCAAAAGTGGCCGAGAGTAAAGCCTCGACGGTGCTCATTCAGGGCGATAGCGGCACAGGAAAAAGTTTGGTTGCGCGAGTCATCCATTATGCGTCCGGCCGGGCAGATAAACCCTTTGTTGAAGTTAATGGCACGGCTTTGCCGGAAGCCCTTCTCGAAAGCGAGTTGTTTGGACATGAAAAAGGCGCCTTTACGGATGCGAAAAAGACCAAGGAGGGATTGTTCGAATTGGCCGATGGGGGAACCTTGTTTTTGGATGAAATCGGGGATATGACCCCGGGCATGCAGTCGAAGCTTTTGCACGCTATTGAGGAGAAATCCTTTCGCCGTGTGGGAGGAATAAAAGATATTTTTGTTGATATTCGTATTATTGCCGCAACCAATAAAAATCTTGAAGAGGCCGTAAAAGACGGAACGTTCCGGGAGGATTTGTATTATCGCCTAAAAGTGATGCCTATTTATGTGGCTCCATTAAGAGAACATAAAGAGGATATCCTCGATATGGCTAAATTCTTCATTAAAGAATTCAATAAAGAATTTAAATCCAATTTTATAGGCCTGACCGACGAAGCAAAACAAAGACTTCTTTTTTATGCTTGGCCGGGAAATGTGCGTGAATTGAAGAACGTTATTGAACGGGCGATGATATTGGGTGAAGATGCGTTTCTTTCTTTGGACAATTTGATGCTGCAAAGACAGCCCGAAATCATTGCCGAAGGGGCCCGAATGGACAACCAAAGTCAAGAAGAGCAACTTGAAGATTTAAGCCTGGATGAGATTGAAAAACGCCATATTCAACGTGTGCTAAGGGATACAAAGTGGAATCGGAATAAATCCGCTAAGATTCTTAGTATCAATCGAACGACCCTATATAATAAAATTGATAAGTACAATTTAGAAAAAAATGTATAGTAATTGTACTTAGGCATCTGTTGTGAGAGCCCCCGCCGTTGAGACTAAAATATCCATAAACACAGTAATCCAAGTTATTTATATAAATAAAAAATGTAAATTTGATTTGGCATGTACCTTGCACAATTATTATGGATGTCCCTAGTAAGGATCTTGATCATGCAAGTGAGACCAACACAAAACGCGCAAAAATCCCGTAATGGTTTTCTCAGAAAAAATCTTTGGGTACTGAACTTGGCTTAACCAGGGTATTACCGTCAGCGGTTTTTCAAAGGACGGGTTCAAAAGGATCATGTATGGATGCCCCATTAAACGTTCTTGTTGTTGATGATGAAAAAGTTCTCGCATGGGCTCTCAAAGATTCATGCGAGGAAATGGGATGCGTTGTGCAGGTCGCCCATACTTTTGAAGATGGTGTAAGTTTCTTGGACAAGCGTACGTGGGATGTCTTGATTACGGACATCAATTTGGCGGATCAAGAAGAGGGGATAGAACTTTTGGATCTTGCCAAGCAGAAATATCCGGAGATCGAAGTCATAATTACAACGGCACAATCAGATTTTGACCTGGCGAAAAAAGCTATCCGAAAACATGTCCACTCGTTTATCAACAAACCGTATGATTTAGAGGAGATCCATACGGCTGTTCAGGATATTCAGAAAAAATCAAACGTATATAAAAAGATTAAATTTTTAGAAAAGGAGAATTCTGATCTGAGAGCTAAAGCTAATGAGAGAGATGGAATGATTCAATATATTTCTCAAGTAAATCTAAGACGTCAAGAGCAGGCCCAAGCGCGTGTGAAGATATCCTCTCAGGATCATAAAAACTTGATGTATCATTGTGAGAGACTCGATAAAGGGCGATATGGGTTTTTTGCCATGAGTTCAAAAACAAAAGGAATACAAAAAGGATTTCATGAACATCTTGTATGGAATATGTGTCGCGAATACGTGCGAGATGGTCTTGCCCCAAGTCCTATTTTAACGAAAATGAATGATGTGCTTTTGAAGAACGGCATGGATGTCTCGGCCATGTTCATTTTCACTTGGGATCCCCTCAAAAACAAAATAACGTATGCGAACGCGGGATGGGATTTTGTTATCGGAATCGGAAAGAATGATCTTTTGGATTTTCCTGTGACATCCGGATTGATCGGTCTCTCAGAGTCCATGAAATTCGTTGAAAAGGAACTCGGTTTCTCTCTATTGGAAGGGCTTGTGATGACCAAGGAGCCGATGGGAGGCTCTGACAAAAACGCATACCTGAAAAAATGTAAAATGGTTCTTAGTAAAACAGAGAATTCATCCCGGCAAAACGTTCGGGATGTGTCCCATGTCCTTGAGGGCGATTATGAATGTCTTTTTCTTCAGCTTGATTCAAAGGAAACGACTCATAACTTAGATTTAAACTTCGTGAACCCGGAAGAGAACATTAAAAATCTACAAGAATATTTGCAGCTTATTTCGGAAGATGAATCCGTTGGAAGCGAGGAGGATTTTTATCTGATCAAAACTGTGTGTGTGGAGGCCTATCTTTTTCTTTTGGATCGTTGTTCGAAAGACTCCTCTGTGACACTTGTCTGGTCATCCGGCTCCAAACATAGGACATGTGTGTTTGAGTGCCGAAATTTCTGTATCTCAGAGAGCGAGTCAATAGAACATCCCGCGCGGCCTCTGTGGGATCAACTCGCGGATCGTTGGCAGATAGAAAATAGGAAGAACAACGCTTCAAGGATGACATTTGTTTGGAGCCGGAGAGTCCATGTTTAACATTAAGAAAAAGAAAATAAATCACCTCATGGTTGTCACGCTCAAAGGGGACGTGGTTTTAGGGGAGTGTCAGGAACTTGAAACCTTTCTTGGCCAATTGCAAAAGGAAGGTAAGTATTGTGTGATTTTAGATTGCGAAGATCTCGAAGGTATGTCCACGAAAGGAATGAAGGTGATTTTGCGTTTGTCGGAGGTTTTTCGAAAGAGCGGTGGGGATATTAAAATGATTCGAGTCCAGGAAAAACTTCACAATGTTTTTCGGATTTGCGGTCTATCTCAAATGATCGAGATAGTTGCTTCCCTTGAAGACGGGATCCAAAAATTTTCCTCCGGTGTTGGGCATATTGAAAAACATCTTTTATGGAAAATGTCATGAACCCGGGTTTCAAAATTTTTTTCTCACGAAGTTTTTTTGTAATACTATTGATAATTTTTCATCAAAACGTTTATGCCCAAACGCTCAGGGAAGACATCGACCGTCTCAATTTAAAAATGAAGAATATAAAAAAGGAAGTTCAGAATGTTCTGATTTATGAATTCCAGGATTCCCTTGTCCCGGATTCACCCAAGAAAGAGCCGTCCCAAATCAAAAAAGAACCTTCCCTCCCGGAGGAGTTAGGGGCCGAAGGGGATATGTTGGATCCCGCGGATAAAGCCCAAGATGTGTTTGAGAAAAAAGTTTATTATCAAGCCTATGTGTCGACATTAGGAGAGTTCTTGGGACTCTTAAAAACAAAAACATCTCTCGATATTATGATCGATGACGCGATCGAGAGCGACTTTTTGAAAACCCCTATTCAGCTGTCCGAGGGCATCTATGTTTTAAAAGACCTTATACAACTCATCCTAAATCCGATCGGATGTTTCTATAAAAGGGAGGATTCAAAGATAATTATTTTTCCGGCCGATCATCATCTTAAAGGTAGTCATGCTCCGGATTCGGGTGGTCTTGAGGCTGAACTACGAGGCCTGGCTCTTGGGTATACGCGTCTTGGACAACATCAATTGGCCATTGACACATATTACGAGCTCATAGATAGATTCCCCAAAAGCCCTCGTGTGAATGACGTCCTCATTCAAATTGCTAAGAATCATTGTTTCATGGGGAGCATTGATGAAATGAATAAACTCTATGAGGTCATGAAAAATCAGCATGTTAACGCGACTGTATTGAAACAAATATTTGGTTTTTTGGTCGAAACTTATCTGAATCGTGAGAAATATTCTGATGTGATCAAGTTGTGTTTGGCAAAAATCGAGCTAAACCAAGCAGATCCTGCAGGACTTACCTATTACCTTGGACAAGCTTATTCGGCCCTTGGTGAGCCGACGAAGGCGATTACGATGTTTGAGAGATTTCTTTCGACAGCCCCGAATCAAGAACAATCGTTGGTCGTGATTCAAGCGATGAATCGGATTTGGCAAAAAGAGGATCGATCTTTACTCGCTTTGTGGAATATCGAAGCCTCTCTTGAGTATGAGCTCGTGACGGACGAGGAGGAACGTGGGCGTGCATATCGTAAGCTCATAGAAGCTTATACGGATATGAGGCTCTTTTCTCAAGCGAAGATGGTGATGGGGGCCTTGCAAAGAGATATCCGGGATAGCGAGGTGGATACGATGGTACTTCTCAAGCTTTTGGGAGGGGAAATCCTCCATAAAGGCTTGCCCTCGATTCCGCCGCAAGATATAGAAAAATTTGTGCGTTATAGCCAAGAGCGCCCTTTTATGAGCTTGCCGGGAGACGTGAAAAAAGCCTTAGGTCAAATATATCAATTCCGCGGGGAAACCCCTCGGGCTCTTCAGGTGTATCAAGCACTCCTGGAGGATCCGGCTATGACATGGGGCGAACAAATAGAATTGCACATGGCGTGTGGAGATATTCACAAATCCCAGAAAACGCTCGAGAGTGCTCTTCGGCACTATGAGCTCGCGTGGGTGGGCGCCCAAGATCAGGAGGACACGTTTTTGAAAAAAACTCTTCTTTTGAGGATGGGGGAGGTCTCCTTTGATCTAAACCGTTTTGATAAAAGCATTTCTGTTTACAATTTATTTCTCAAAATCCATCCTGATTCTTCGCTTACGCGATGGATTTTGCTTCAACTAGCTCGGGCCCACAAGGAAAAGGGCCTCTTAGAGAGCGCTAAAGAAATTTATAGACAACTGCGCTATGAAAACGTTCCTCCGTTGGATGGAGTTGAAAATTTAGTTTCGTAAATAAGTGTCATATAATTTTAAACCGTATTTGGGTTTTAAGAGGATGTTTCCGGTGAATCGTTTTTGGATATTGGTTCCGTTAACATTTTTGGCCAGCGTAAATGAGCTAAAAAGTCGTTGACAGTTCCGACGGTGCTATGTTAACATTCACATTCAACAATAGAGGGTGAGAAGAGAAAAAGAAAAGAATGGCCGAGAGAAGAAAAAAGAAACGTAAATCAGGCGACTTTAAGATTAACCTTTCGGGGCAATCATCAAAGATTATCACAGATGTTAAAAATATCAGCACATCCGGCATCTATTGTCAAGTCGATCAGCCCATCACGTACATGAAAAAAGTTATGGTAGAATTAGAGCTACCTGTGTCGAGGAAAAAAACTTCAAAAATTTCGTGTGAAGGCGTTGTTGTTAGATGTGATCGTGTCCGCGAGTCTTCCTTAGAGTGTTATGATACCGGTGTTTTTTTTACGAATATTTCCGAAAAAGATTTGGCTGTTATCGATGATTATGTTCATTTGCAAAATGAGCTTTAAGGATTTCATCGTTTTTTATGATTGGCTTGGTAAGTTTTTACAAGGAAAAGAGACAATAATTTATTGACGGAAGGGGGGATTAGAATGGCGCAGAAAGTGGCTAAAGTAGGCATTAAAAAAGAACCGGGTTATCTGTATTTTGTGGATTCCCAAGGCGATATCTCAAGAGCGAAAATGGCCCGCGGAGGACAAAAGAAAAAGAAAAAGTCCAAAGCAAAGAAGAAAAAGAAAGCTTCACGTAAAAAGAAATAATGGATGAAAAATGATTTTTCTCAGGGAAGGACCCCAATATCGGTCCTTCCTTTTGTTTTTTAAGAGGGGATTAATTTCTTCTTAATCCTTATGTCTTCAAATACTTATGCTTGATAAGCCCTCCTGTTTCGAAACCGGTGTTGAATAAAATATTAAGATACACGTTACTTATATAAAAAGGAGTTCTCAAAAGTGTTTAACGACAAAGAACTTCTTCTTCGTGCCTCAAAGGGGGATAGGGAGGCATTCCGGATGATTGTTGAAGCTCATAAGGATCGGGTATATCGCGCGCTGTTTGGCGTTCTTAGGAGTCGAGAGGATGCTTTAGACATCTCTCAAGATATCTTCCTGAAACTCTATCAACGGCTACCAAAGATGGACACGGGGATTCACTTGGCAAGCTGGTTGTATCGTGTTGCCGTCAACGCGGGCATTGACCAATATAGAAAACGCCGCCGGGAAAAAAAAGTGAGTTTGGATGAATCATTGCCCCTAGCATCAAAAGTTGACCCAAAATCTCAAATTGAAAATAAAGAACTTGTTGAAAGATTTTACCAAGCTCTATCCCAGATTGGTAAAAAACACAGCCGGATCCTTGTCCTGAGGGAGATCCAGGGACTAGATTATGATTCCATTGCCAAGGTTCTCAACTGTTCTATGGGGACCGTGATGAGCCGCCTTTATTATGCGCGCCGAAAAGTTGTGAACGTTTTAGGAGATGATTTTTATGAAATTTAGAAGAAAACAATGGGATAGACGTGAACTCGAAAGGTATTTGGAAGACACCATGCCGCCGATTGAGGGATCCCTAGGGGAGAAAGAGCTAGAGGAGAACCCCTTGCGGTATAAAACAGCCCGTTTTTTTCAGTCTGTACGTCTTTCGATTAAGGAGTCTATTGATCGCGAAATGGCTGAACGTCCGACACAGTATCTTTGGGAATCCATTCGTGCCGATTTAGGGCAAAAGGAAAGTCTCGTGTCTCTTGTCAGAAAAAAGGTTTTAAGTTGGCGCGCGGGTCTTGTGATGTGTGTCCTTTGTCTCATGGTGGTGGGGACCTATAATTTTTTTGAACATAAAGCTTCTGTGAACGTAGCAAATGAATGTTATGTAGAATATTTGGAAAATAGAACAAATCATGTTATGATTTTCAAGGGGACAGATGATGGTTTAACATATATTTGGCTTCAGGAAAACCCGGATCCTGTCATGAATAAAAACTTAGAAGATGACAAAAACCTAAAACCCATTCATTCTTTTGGTTTTCATAGTAGAGACATAGCTGTTGTTAAGCCGCTGAGGGATGTTGATTTTTCGGGAAGGGTATGATGAACGTTTTGAGGAACCTTTTTTTCGTATTTTGTTTATTGCTCGGGCTCGAGGCCGCTTGTATGGACGCTCTTTTGGCCGCGCAAGTGCATCTGGATGTGGACATCATTTATGCGTCCAATGACCACACGGGGCGTGATCCGCGTATCCATTCTATCGGACAAGATTTACCGTTTGACAGTTTGGAGCTTCTTGATCGAAAACAATTCTCGGTTGGTTTTAAAGATATCAGTCAAATTTCTATTCCTAATGGCGGGAAAATGTATATTCAGCCGGAATCTTATGACGGAAGCATGATAAAGGTTAAGATCTGGATGGAAAAAGCTTCCAAGTACAAACTTAATATGATTCTTCAACTTGCTAATGGCGGAATCGTGGTGGTTGGCGGTCCAAGCTATCAAAACGGAACGATTCTTATGCCCATTTCCGCAAAAATTCGTTAGAAAAAATGAATGAGTCTAACACCCGTTCGAAGTTAAAGATTGGCGTCATTGGCGCGAGCGAAGCCGAGGCGTCTGTTCTTGAGGCCGCTTATATGGTAGGACAAGCCATTGGACACCGAGGCGCGATTCTTGTGTGCGGGGCCTTGAAAGGTGTTATGGAGGCAGCCGCACGGGGCGCGAAAGACGCAGGGGCCCTCACGATCGGAATATTACCGGGATCTCAAATGGAGGACGCGAATCCTTATATTGATATTCCGATTGTCACCGGTTTGGGGCACGCGAGAAACATGGTTGTGGTTCAATCAAGCCATGCTGTTTTGGCCATTGACGGAAAATTGGGGACCTTATCGGAAATATCGACCTGTCTTTTATACGGAATCCCTTTGGTGGGGTTAGGAACATGGCGTATACAAAAACCAGACGCAACATTTATCGATATTCCTCAGTTTCAAGATCCTATTCAGGCTGTGGATGCTGTGATACAAATGGTTCAATTAATCAAAAAAGCGAAACCATAAAATTGTAAAGACGGCCGCGAATCCGTCTCTCCACGTAACCTTTTTCCCTTCACTATATGTTCGTCCGGCGTAGCTAATACCCGTTTCAAAAATTCTCCACTTGCCTTTGGCAAATTTTGCCGTGAGTTCAGGTTCTATCCCAAAACGTTTTGACCGCACAGTCAGATTTTGAACGCATTCTTTCTTAAAAACCTTATAGCCTGTTTCCATATCGTTTAAATTAAGATTTGTCATTATGTTTGATAACGTTGTGAGGAATTTATTCCCGAGATAGTGCCAAAAGTAGAGGACGCGATGGGGGTCTCCGAGAAAACGGGATCCATAAACCACATCCGCTTGACCTGATAGGATGGGCTCGATAAGTTTTGGGTAATCTTGCGGGTCGTATTCTAAATCGGCATCCTGGATGAGCAGGATGTCCCCCTTCGCGTGCCGAAACGCTTCGGCTAGAGCTGATCCCTTCCCGGAGTTTTTCGCCAATCGAAAAACTTTGATTAAAGAGTCATTTTGATAGGAGCTTAAAATATCCGGAGTGTTGTCGGTGGATCCGTCATCCACAATCAGGATTTCATGGGCCGTGGACGTTGCTTTAACCTTTTCAATAAGCACTTGGATCGTTGGGGCTTCATTGTAGACGGGGATAATCACGCTGACGGTCATCATAGGCATTTTGCCTTGAGAGGCCGGCATATTTTTGTCAACATGTATTGCGGGATATTCACTCGAATAGTATAATGTTTTCGACGGGGTTATTCAATGGGAAAATCGATTTTCTTATGAACAAAAAGAAACATACGATATTGATTGTTGATGATGACCAAGATAGCCGGCATCTTTTATCTCTTCGGATGAAAGAAGAGGGATTTGGTGTGCTTGAAGCCGATAGCGGGTCCGAGGCGCTTAAACTTCTCGATGACCAAGGTGTTGATTGTATCGTTGTTGACTATTATATGCCTAAAGAGAACGGGCCTCTGGTTGTCAAACAAATCCGCTCCATTCCTCAATATAAAACCATTCCTATTCTCATGTTAACGGCACGTGCCGAGGAAGACGTTCTGGTCCTGGAAGCCTATAGAGCCGGTGTAGATGATTTTTTTAACAAAAACCAGAATATGCAAATATTTATTGAGCGTATCAAAGCCTTGCTGAATTTAAGAGACTTGCAAAACACACTTACCCTGCGTAATATGGAAATGGAAAAATCGATTGGCGAACTGAAAAGATTGAATGAGACTAAAGATGATTTTATTTCAAATATTTCGCACGAGATGCATACCCCCCTCACGATTATTCGTGAGAATATCAATATCCTTGCAGACGGAACCGCGGGAGAACTTACTCATGAACAGCTTAAGTTTTTGGACAGTGCTAACCGAAATGTTGAGTGTATGTCAGCCACGATTAATGATCTGCTCATTATTTCTAAAATCGAGTCGGGAGCCTTCCCTTTGTATTATGAAGACATATCTCCAAAACTATTTCTCGATGATCTCGTGAGGTCTTATACTCTGATTGCCGAGGAGAAAGGTCTCTCTCTCTCCAATCGCGTTGAAGGGAACGTCGAGAATATTTCGGCGGACATGAAACGGTTGACACAGATTTTTATGGCTTTTCTCAGAAATGCTCTTAAATTTACGCCTGAAAAGGGCCAAGTTGAATTGGGAGCAAAAAACGATGGCTGGTTTGTTGTGCTGTGGATTCGTGATGGTGGGCCCGGAATTTCCGAAGAAAAACTGAAACACATATTTGAAACAGTCGAGAAGGTTTCTCTTGTGTCATCCGAGGGCGCTAAAGAATCGTCTTTAAGCATGATGATGGCTAAAAAACTTGTGGAAGTCCATGGGGGTACGGTTTGGCTTGAGTCGAATCAAGGGAGAGGAACGACCGTTTTTATGCGCTTGCCCCGTGTGCAAAAAACGGAGATCTTGTTTTATGATTGTTTTTCAAAGGGAATAGAAGAATCGATTCAGACCGGATGGAAATTTTGCGTTATCGATTTTATTTGTGAAGGATGGGACGAAATATCCAGAAAATATTCTAAAGAAATCCTATCGGATTTCATGGAGTTTATCACACGTATTGTGCGGTTTCATGTGACGCACACGTATGACCGTGTTTTTAATTTTACCGATGGCCGCATAGCTGTTCTCTTGCCCAAAACAGAAAAGGCGGGAGGGGAAGCCGTTGTTAAGAAAGTTCTTAAAGAATTAGAAAGCGCGGTTATGATTAAGGAAAACACCCTCGTAAAGTTTAAGTCGCATGTCAGCGAATATCCGCATCCCTCCTCGGGGCTGAACCCAAATTGGGCGTACTGGTCCGTTTTGCTTCTCATGACGGATTCCAATTTGTTGAGGGTTTGGAATCTTGTCTTTGAAGACAAAGGGGTGGATCTCCATCATACGACGTCTTGTGAAGAAGCAAGAGACATGGCACGTGCCAATAAATATAAAATCATTGTCCTTGATGAAGATGTCTCCGATTCTGTTAATGCTGAATACATTCGAAATCTCACCAAGGACATCAAAACCAAGCCGACGATCATTGTGTTAACCAAGCGTAATTCCCCGCTGAATGAACGTGACGAAACAAAAGACCGGTCCCTGTATGTTCTTCAAAAACCTTTCCTTGTCAGCGATATTGAATGGGTGATTGAAGAAATCCACATGGGGTATTCCGGCTCTTGAACACATCTTAGGAAATTTTTTTGAGCTGAAGCAGTTTTGCCTGATCGGCATGGGCAATCTTGAGAAAGCGTATCCCGACATCGAATTCGGGGGATTGTTTCAAACGCCTCATGTGGCGGATTTCACCGATGGCGTCAATGGGATTGGGTTCGGACGGAAGAAAAATTTTCACTTCAACAAGGCTGTTGATAGGGAGAGTTTGGTTGGACCTGAATAAAATTCCGCCGGCGCTGATGTTTTTCGTTGATACATCTTTTTCATCTTTGATCAGGAGCCTTTCGTCTGTAACTTCATAGGGGATGATCACAATTCGAACGGTAGCATTCAGACGAATAAATTGTCTTTTGTTCTTGTTCATGACTTCTTTGATTCCGATTCTCCAATATCAAATTCGGAAAAAATAAACGAGGCTTTTTTAGCGGCTTTTAGAAAAGCTTCGACAATTTCGGGATCAAATTGGGTTCCGGATCCGTTTTTTAATTCGCTTATAGCTTTCTCTCGACCATGCGCATCTCGATAGGGCCGATTGGAAATCATGGCATCAAAAGAATCCGCGACACATAAGATGCGCGCCATAAGCGGGATCTGTTTTCCTGATAAGCCGTCCGGATATCCTTTCCCGTCGAAGCGTTCATGATGATGACGAACCCCGTAAACAACCTCTTCAAGATTTTTAATGTTTCCGATGATTTTTGCTCCCGTTTCAGGGTGTTTTCGGATATTTTCAAGCTCCTCTGCCGTTAACGTCGAGGCCTTATTAAGAATCTCTTCGGGAATCCATATTTTTCCGATATCATGGAGGATGGCCGCGAGGCGCAAAGTTTCCTTTTCGATTTTGTTGATATTCAACTCATCGGCAATAAGAAGGCTGATCGCGCATACTCTCTCGGAATGCCCCCGCGTGTATTGATCCTTCGCGTCAATCATCGCTACGAGTGTTTTGATGGTATCAAGAAAAAGAGAATGTAAATCTTCAAAAAGTTTGGAGTTTTCAATCGCGATCCCGGCTTGACCGGCGATAGCCAGAAGCAATTGAAGGTCATGGTCTTCAAATTGATGCGTGGCCTGATCACAATCCACATAGATGAGACCGATGAGCCGTTCCTTGCTTGTAATCGGGGCGCACATAATGGAGCGAATGGATAATTTTGCGATAGATTCTTTGCCCCGGAATCGTGTGTCATCCATGGCGTCGCTCGAAAGAATGGCTTCTTTATTTTTAGTGATGTAAGAGATCAATGTCCGGCTGATCGGGAGTTTTTCGTCCTCTTTAACGGGTTCATTCTTCCTTTTAACGGCCTGAGGCACCATTTCCTTCGTTTCTTCATCATAGGTCATTAGTACGCAGCGATCCGGGTTAACGACCTCAAACAAAACTTCAAGAATTGAAGAAAAAAGCTCCCTCATATCGCGAATCGAATTAATAATGTTGCCGACTTTGTACAGAGTCAAAAGGCTTTCATGGGCCTTCTTATATTTGGCAAAATCTTCTTTAATAATCTTAGTATCAAAGACGGCGTCACTGTCTTTAAGCGCGATTTTAACTGTGCTCGAATGG
Source organism: PVC group bacterium (assembly GCA_022560555.1). Classification (GTDB taxonomy): domain Bacteria; class JADFSZ01; order JADFSZ01; family JADFSZ01; genus JADFSZ01. The sequence goes on along the minus strand of JADFSZ010000003.1, from coordinate 9,032 downwards.
AGGATTTCATTCAGATTGCCATCGGTTTTTTGAAATTTTTTGTCATCAGGAATGTTTGTGCGGGGGCTGAACACTAAAATGGTATCCCCAAGTGTGATTTCGTCGCCAACATGGAGAGTCGTTTCTGTAATGACTTTTTCATTGATTTTAATATGGTTGCGGCTATTCAGATCGCGGATCAAATAATTATTTTTGTCTTTAATGATCTGACAATGTTGACGGGAAACCTTGGCATCATTTACCTGAATATCACTTTCAATGCCGCGGCCGATGGTTGTGATGCCGTCGTTGATGGCGAAATTGGTCCCTGCAACGGGTTGGGTGTCGTTGAGAGGATAATGAGCGCCCTTGTTCGGGCCGTTTTTGACAAGTAATCCCATGTTCATACAACAAAACTCCTATCAAAGTTTCATGGATGAAATGGCAAAACAGATTAAAACTGTTCAGTCTGTCAATCGACATAACTTTATCATACATAGCGACTTTATGTCAAAGAGATTTGCAGGCAGACCTTCCGGGAGGTTTTTTTGACAATGGGCCTTGGGACGTGAGAAAATCCCGGCAGGGCGCTAGGGCTATTTGCGACCAGGACTCGACACACACCGACGGGTTAGCCAAGGTCTCCTCAGCCTCAGCGAGAGTCATGAATTTTCCATCGTGTATCTCAGGGTCTTTTGGTGAAATGGTGGTTGAGGAAGTCCTCATGATATATAAAACGCCAAAATGCACACGGCCAACATCTGTTTGATCCTCATTGATATATCCCAAAAGATACGGTTTGATCGGGCCTTGTAAATGAATTTCTTCGTTAATTTCGCGCATGAGATTTTCGAGCACGGGATTTTTCGGGATTTCTTTCGTTAAATCAATATGTCCGCCAATGCCCCATGACCATTTTCCGCGGAGCCTTTTTTCATCATAAGCTTGATCAGGGGCTCGTTGGTAGACGAAAATTTTATTTGTTTCTTCTTGTACGATGATCGCGTATCCGATCGGCTGTTTTTGTTCAGGATCATTCTCGGCATCTCCGCGGCGGCTCCACGTGTAGTGATTTAAAATCAAATCAAGATAGTTAAAATCCTGAGCCGGGCAAAAGCCTTCGAATGATCCCTGCCGAAACAAGAGTTTCCTAGGGACCGTCATAATCTGTGTGTCGTTTTTATTCATAACGATGTTTAATGCATGGGACGAATTGATCACTTTTAGCATACCCGGTGCTCAAAGTCAATTGTTGTAGGGGCCGAAGACATCTGTTAATATAATGGTCCTTAATTTTTGAGAAGAAAGGCATTGGAATGAAAAAAAGAAGTGAGATTCCCGCGTGTGATCGATGGCAGATTGACCGGATGTATCCGGGAATCCCGGAATGGGAGCGTGATTTAACGGACGCGAAAAAGGAAATTCAATCGATCCAAAAATTTCGCGGCCGTCTGAAAGAGGGCTCTTCGATTGTTCAAAAGCTGTTTGATGAGAAATACCGGATCGAAAGAAAACTTAACACGATTTACGTATATGCTCATTTGAGGCATGATGAAAATACCGAAGATGCTGTTTGTAAGGGTATGGTTGACCGAGGCCTTTTTCTCTATGAAGAATATGGACGTCTTTCGTCATTTATTACGCCGGAATTAAAAGCTCTAGACTCAGAAAGACTGAAAAGTTATCTTGAAAGCCGGACGCTTGCTGAGTACCGTTTTTGTCTCGAAGAAATTGTCCGATACAAACCGCATATTTTGGGCTCGTCCGAAGAAGAGCTTTTGGCTCTGCTGGGCCCGGCGTTCAGAGTCGCATCTCAAACATTTGACGTCTTGCACGATGGGGATATGAAATTTCCCGACCTTGAAATGCCGGATGGGACAAAAAAAGAAGTTTCTCACGGCCTCTATCACGTTCATCTGACAAGCCTGAACAGAGAGGTGCGAAAACGCGCTTATCAATCATATTTAGGACAATTCGAAAAATTAAAACTGACATATGCATCTCTTTTACAAGGATGTGTTTTGAATCATAGCGCTTTAGCCAAAGCGAGGAATTTTTCAAGTTCGCTCAAAAGTTCTTTATTTTCTGATAATATTCCCCAAGAAGTTTACTCAAATCTTATTCGCTCGGTTCGCAATCACATCGAAATCAATCATCAGTATTTTGATCTTAAAAAAAAGTTTCTCAATCTGGATGACATTCATGTGTACGACACCCATGTGCCGTTGACAAACAACTATCAGAAGACGTTTGAATTTGATGAGGCCGTGGAATGTATCGCTGATGCTCTTAGGCCTCTTGGGGATGAGTACGTCAAAGAAATGCGTGCGGGTATCCGGAGGAGATGGGTCGATAAATATGAAAGTCTCAACAAAAGAAGCGGGGCGTATTCGTCCGGATGTTATGATAGCGATCCCTACATTCTTATGAATTGGGACGGAACAATCCGGTCTGTTTTTACGCTGGCACATGAGCTGGGGCACTCCATGCATAAATTATATTCGACGCGTCATCAACCTCCCCAGTATGCGCAGTATTCGATTTTTATAGCCGAAATCGCCTCCACCGTTAATGAACAACTTTTAGCTCACTGGTTTATGAAACATGCCGATCAACATGAAGAGAAAATTTATTTGTTGAGTCAGCAAATGGATGATTTGCGCGCAACGCTTGTCCGCCAAACTATGTTTGCTGAATTTGAACAATTCATTCATGAAGCGGTTGAAAAAGGGCGCCCTCTGGACGTTGAATTTCTCAAAAATTCTTACGAACAGCTTAATAAAGATTATTTTGGTCCCCGGGTTGTTTTGGATCAAGAAATCCGGATGGAATGGGCGCGGATTCCTCATTTTTACTACAATTTTTACGTTTACAAATACGCGACAGGTATTTCGGCCGCCATCGACATTTCCGGGCGGCTCATCAAAGATGATACATCGTCCTGTGAAGCTTATATCAGGATGCTTGGCCTGGGGGCCTCTCAGCATTCTTTGGATATTCTCCTTGCTGTTGGGGTGGATCTGTTGAGCCCGGCTCCTATAGAATGCGCCATGACGCATTTTCAGGGGCTTATTCATAAGCTCCAAGAGCTCTATCAGCCTCTCAGTACCTCCTAAATAGCTCCAAGTATTTAAATTGACTTTTCTTACGACCTATTTTATACTTGTCCTTCGATCTTATAACCCCATTAGAATTAGGTATATATATGATACGTGCAGGTATAATAGGAGTAAGCGGCTACACGGGATGTGAAATATTAAGCATCTTATTAGGCCATCCGAAATGTGAGGTGACATGGCTCACGGCAAAAAAAATCACATCTCCGACACCAGTAAGTGACCTTTTTGGGCAATTTAAGGGGCTTACCGATCTTGTTGTGCAAAACGAAATCAATGTGGATAAAATGGCCCAGGCCTGTGATTTAGTGTTCTTGGCTCTGCCGCACAAAATCTCAATGAGCTATGCAGGACAGTTTTTGAAAAAGGGCATCAAGGTTATTGATCTTTCATCGGATTATCGTCTGCCTGATCTTAAACGCTTTCAATCATTGACCGGTATGGCACATTTGGATGCGGACAATCTGGGCAAAGCCGTGTATGGTCTCGCGGAATGGAATGCGGACAAAATAGCCAAAGCCGAACTTATCGCGAATCCGGGTTGTTATCCGACAAGCATTCTTTTAGCCATCTTGCCTTTGCTTGCCGACGGGATCATTGATCTTCAACAACCCATCTTGGCCGATTCCAAAAGCGGGGTGAGCGGTGCCGGACGCAATCCTACGCAAGCCCTTCACTTTTCGGAAGTGAATGAATCCATAAAAGCCTATAAAGTGCTCGAACATCCACACGCGCCGGAAATCGTTCACACAGCACAAGCCTTCACACAAGCCTCAATCCAACTCAAATTCGTGCCGCATTTAATTCCCATTCACCGGGGTCTCTTGAGCACCATCTATGCTTTTACCGATAAAAAAACTTCTTATGACGCCCTTTTGGCATCCTACCGGAAACACTACCGGGAGGCTCCGTTTGTTCGTCTGTGTGCCCGGAACACATGGCCGGAAGTCCGGCATGTGGCTCATACCAATTTTTGCGATATTGGTTTTACCATTGAAGACAATGTGATCGTTATTGTTTCGGCTATTGACAATCTTGTCAAAGGGGCTGCCGGTCAGGCCGTCCAAAACATGAACCTCCTTTATAATATAGATCAAAAAGAAGCCTTGGTGCCATGAATCAAGAAATCCATTTAATGCGGGGAGGTGTTACAAGTCCGAAAGGTTTTCTGGCTGATGGGGTATCCTGCGGCATTAAGAAAAAAGGCAAACGGGATCTGGCCTTGGTCTATACACCCACTAAAGCAAATGCGGCCGGAGTTTTTACGAAGAATTTCTGCCGGGCGGCGTGTGTAGATTATACAAAAAAGGCCATCAAAAACGGCACTCTCGGAGCCGTGATCATCAATAGCGGCAATGCCAATGCCTGCACCGGATCCCACGGTGTGCAAAGTCCAAAAGATACAGCTTGTGCTGCGGGAGAGCTGTTGGGTATTCCGACATCAACCGTGGCTGTCTGTTCCACCGGTGTGATCGGAGTCCGACTTCCGATGAAAAAAATTTATCAGGGATTAAAATTACTTCGCTTATCCCGCAAGCACGGCACACGTGCGTCTCAAGCCATCATGACCACTGACAAAGTTCATAAAGAGCGTGCGGTAAGGTTTTCTCTCGGGACCAAAACCGTAACGATCGGCGGGATGGCTAAAGGGGCCGGGATGATTCATCCGAATATGGCCACAATGATTGCGGTCTTAACAACGGATGTCCACATTAGCACCCCATTACTGAATAAAGCATTGAAGCGGGCGAATCAAAAATCATTTAATGCTATCACTGTCGATGGAGATGAAAGTACGAACGATACGGTTCTGCTTCTCGCCAACGGCTGTGTGACACATCCGAACCTTCGGCGCGAAGACAAGCATTTTCGAAAATTTGAGCGTGCTTTGACCATGCTTATGGAAGAGTTCGCGCAGGATATTGTCCGGGACGGCGAAGGGGCCACAAAATGCGTTGAAGTTTTGCTCCAAAAAGCAAAGTCCGAATCAACGGCAAAAAAATACGCGGAAGCCATTTCTACGTCAGCATTAGTCAAAACATCCCTCTATGGCGAAGATCCAAACTGGGGGAGGATTATCGCGGCTATGGGATCTGTCAAAACCCCGTTTCATAAAAACAGACTGGCTATATATTTTGACAAGGTCTGTGTTGTCAAAAAAGGTGTCGAGATGCCGGGGAGCCAAAGCAGGGCCAAAAAGGTTATGTCCAAGAAAGAATTTCAAATTCGTGTGGTCATCAATCAGGGCCAAGCCGAATCCAAAATGTGGACTTCGGATCTAACTCATGAATATATCCGAATCAACGCAAACTATAGGAGTTAACATTTCGTGGAAAAAGTCATTGAAAAAGCAGCTGTTCTGATTGAAGCTTTGCCTTATATCAAGCGGTTTCAGGGTAAACTCATTGTTGTGAAATACGGCGGCAGCACCATGGGCGAAGAGGACATGATGAATTCTGTCTTAACGGATATCGTGTTTTTACGCTTAGTAGGGCTGCATCCAATTCTCATTCACGGCGGAGGGAAGGCGATCACGGAGGAAATGAAAAGCCGGGGGCTCAAACCTCAATTCATCTCCGGGCTTCGTGTAACGGATGAACAAACGATTAAAATTGTTGAAGATGTTCTCATAAATACCATCGGCGCGGACATCGTCCGGCGGATTTCCGCCCAAGGGGCCAAAGCCCGGGAAATGAATATTCATACGGAGAAATTTCTGATTGTTCGAAAATTTTATCCAATCGTAAAATCATCAATAGGTAAAGAGGAAAAAAAAGATATCGGTTTTGTCGGTGAAATTGATCATGTGGACGCTCGTCCGATTTTGGATCTGTGCCGGGAAGGAACCATCCCGATTATTTCTCCTTTAGGTATCGACGAAAAAGGGGATATCTATAATGTCAACGGGGATTCCATGGCAGGGGCCATTTCTTCGGCCCTAAAAGCAGAAAAGTTGGTTCTCCTGACAAACGTGCGCGGAATTATTAAAGATTTTCATCACACGGAAAAACATGAGGAGAATCTGATTTCCACTATTGAAATGAGCCAAATTGATGAGATGATCGAGAATAAAATTATTATTGAAGGGATGATTCCGAAAGTCAATGCTTGTAGAAAAGCCTTGATGGGTGGAGTCAACAAAGCTCATATTATTGACGGCCGGCTTCTTCATGGCATCCTTCTTGAAATATTTACGGATTGTGGTGTCGGTACGGAAATTGTTAACTGATATTTCTTGGTTCAATATGAATTCCCAGGCTACAAAAAAAATAAAAACAAACACGTCTGTAAACATTTGGCTTCGGATTCTCAAGACAATGTTCTTGGGGCGTCTAACTGAAGAGCGCTTGGTTCGCCTGTATCATCAAGGGAAAATATTTGGAGGGGTGTATACAGGGATTGGTCAAGAAGCGATCGGAGCTGTGAGCGCTCATATCGGTACGCCGGATGATCTTTATGCTCCGGCGATTCGTAACGTGACGGTTCATCTCGGTCGCGGTACGAAGGTGCTTGATGTTTTTCGACAATATCTTGGCCGTGTGACAGGGCCGACGAGAGGTCGCGATGGAAATGTCCACTATGGCGAAATGGATAAGGGTGTTTTTGCCATGGTCTCGCATATGGGAGCGATGCTGTCTGTTTTAGTGGGTGGAGTAATGGCAAGAAGGCGTCTTGGGAAATCTACCATGGGGTTCGCCTACATAGGAGACGGAGCATCCAGTACAGGAGATTTTCATGAAGCCCTTAACTTTGCGTCTGTCTTTGATGTGCCAATCCTTTTTATGATTGAAAACAATCACTATGCTTATTCGACTCCAAAGGAATTCCAATATCGATGTCAATCACTTGTTGAGAAAGCCTGTGGTTATGGGATGGAAGGCCTTGAAGTAGATGGGAATGACGTGATAAAATTATATGATCAAATCAAAATAATTTTAGAGAAAATACGTAAAAATAACCGGCCTGTGTTACTTGTGTGCGACACCATGCGGATGCGGGGACACGGTGAACATGATGATGCTTCTTATGTGCCGAAAGAATTATTGCTGAAGTATAAGGAAAAAGATCCTATTCATCTTTTAAAAAAACATCTTCTCAATAATGATTTTGCCTGTGAACAAGATTTGAAAAAACTCGAAAAAGAGTGCTTGGACGAAATCAATCAATCTTATAAAAAAGCCTTATCAGAGCCGATGCCATCTCCGGATGATCTGCTTGAAGGAGTTTATGCCGAAGACTGAAATGACTTATATTGATGCCATTCGATCCGGTCTTGATCATTTACTCAAAGATCATAAGGATGTTGTTGTTTATGGACAAGATGTGGGGGCGTTTGGAGGCGCGTTTAAGGCGACGCTCGGTCTTCAGGAAAAGTACGGTACGGATCGTGTTTTTGATACCCCGATTTCGGAGTCAGCCATCCTCGGGTCTGCCATTGGTATGGCCATGCAAGGATTAAGGCCTATTGTCGAAGTCCAGTTTGTCGATTTTATCACGACAGCGTTTCATCAAATTCTCAATAACGCGGGAACCACTTATTACCGAACAAAAATTCCCGTTCCAATGACTGTGCGCGCGCCATGCGGTGGAGGTTTTGGCGGCGGGCCGTTTCATTCGGAGGAATTGGAAAATTTCTTTTGTCATATTCCCGGCATTAAAGTTGTCTATCCGGCCTATCCGTCGGACGCGAGAGGTCTCCTTTATTCGGCTGTTCTTGATCCGAATCCTGTCATATTTTTGGAGAATAAATTTTTGTACCGTCGGATTAAAGAATTTATACTGCCAAAAGGAGAGGCGGTTCCCATCGGGGTTGCCCAAATCAGGAGAACCGGTAATGATGCCGTCATTTTAACGTATGGGGCGATGGTGCATGAATCTCTTCATGCCGCGGAGCAAATTTCGGCCGAAGGTTTTGAAGTGATGGTGGTTGATTTACGGACGTTAAAACCGTATGATATAGATGCGATTCTTTCCGCTGTTGCCGCGACAAATCGTGTGATGGTCGTGCACGAAGCATGGAAAACGGGAGGGTTTGGAGCTGAGCTGGCGGCCCTTGTTGCGGAACACGCGTTCCATTTACTGGATGCCCCGATCGTAAGAATCACAGCCCCGGATTGTCCTGTCCCGTTTTCTCCGGAGCTGGAACGGGTCTATCGACCCAGTGTGGAAAAAATTTCTGAAGCGTTATTGGATTTGATTAACTACTAAGGACAGATTTATGAGCCCGGAAAAAACTGTACAGGTCCCCATTGTTATGCCGCAAATGGGCCAAAGTGTGGCCGAGGGTGTGATATTGGCCTGGAGGAAAAAGGTCGGTGAAGAAATTAATGCCGATGAAATTCTTTTGGAAATTGAAACGGACAAAACCAGTGTCGAAGTGGAAAGCCCCTACTCGGGTCGATTGGCAAGCTGCCTTAAACAGGCCGGCGAAGTTGCAAGTGCCGGAGAAATCATAGGAATGTTAGAAACAAAGGAACACGTGGAAGAAATCGACATGAAACATCCTGTTGAGCAAAAAAACGCTCATCAGCCGCATGCCGGCGCGCATGATGAAGCCGTTATGGTCAGCGCTAAAAATTTTCGCGCGCTGACAGAACCGCATCTTCCTAATATCACGCGGGACTATTATTCACCGGCGGTATTAAGATTGGCCATGAATAATAACGTGAGTTTGGCCGAGCTTGAATCTATATCGGGAACGGGAAAGGGCGGACGTATTACAAGAAACGATGTGCTGAATTTCCTCGCGCGGCGCCCTGTTGGGCCTTCTTCCATAGACGTGATAAGTGAGACGGGGCAGATTCGTCAGGATGAATTAGCCAGTCTTGGAAAAGTTGTTCCGATGAATTCAATCCGTCGTACTATTGCTGATCATATGGTTCAGTCTATCCGGACTAGTGCCCATGTTACCATGGTGCATGCTGTTGATATGACTCA
>JADFSZ010000085.1 GCA_022560555.1 PVC group bacterium | reverse complement strand
GAACAAGATGGTATTCACCTTACTACTTATACCTCCATCATGAAATGCGATGTCGATATCAGAAAAGATTTGTATGGTAACATTGTTATGTCTGGTGGAACTACTATGTTTGAAGGAATTACCGAAAGAATGAACAAAGAAATCGTTGCTTTGGCACCTGATACCATGAGAATCAAAATTGTTGCTCCTCCTGAAAGAAAATACTCTGTCTGGATTGGTGGATCGATTTTGGCATCTTTATCAACCTTCCAACAAATGTGGATTTCTAAGAAAGAATATGATGAATCTGGACCTGGCATTGTTCACAGAAAATGCTTCTAAATAAATACAAAACATTCATTTTTAAAATATTTGTACATAACCTTCTATTTTTTAATAAATGATTGAACTTCACAATTGTTTGAAAGAATCGTAATGATCAAAAACTTTATTGCTTTATATTTTTCATAGGTATTGAAGTATTAATACTATTTTTCTCGAGACTTGTTCTAATGTACTGTTTGCATGCTTCACATTACTCAAGTATTCATGAATATCATGTCTTTTTACGGACGAAATCATTACTTTTTTTTGATGTTGGAAATTTTGAGAATAATAAAATTTTTTGGAGGAGATACACAACTTGCTTCTAGTTCTCACATGGTCGCTCTCGAATTTGCAAAACATTACAAATCTGGAGTAATAAAATCATTGATTAATATCAAGGAGGTTTTGAAAGGTGGAAATTGAAAAAAATAATTTTGTACGGATGTATTGCCTAACTGGATAAGCTATCCTGCCACCATGTGGGCTAGGCGAATGAATCGGAATGAACATCCGGATTATAATATTTACCCGAAAATTCAAGACACGGCTTTCGGCAATCGTGCCCATCCTTGCTTGCCAGCATAAAAACCATATCCGCGCCGATATAGGTTGGAACAGCCGCTCGAAAAGCCTGTGCGTTGCCAAAAATTTTTGTCAGTTTTTTATGTCCATCCGGCATGACGCTTTTTTGAAACGCCATAACACCAAGATGACGCGCCATGACTCCCGTGGGGGTTAAACAATTATGAACATTTTGACAAAACTCTTCGCTAAAAAGAATCTCACCCGGACCAATGGGATCCGTCGAATCAATGATCACCACATCAAAGGGATTATTTTTGGCTTCTTCGCTCGCCACATAGGCAGCTCCGTCACCAAAAATGAGTTTGACACGGGAGTCATTGTAATCCCCGTTAAATCCAAGAAATTTCTCGCATGATGTGACAACGGCCTGATCAAGCTCAACCATCACAGCCCGGCTTACCCATTCATGTTTGAGCACTTCCCGTAACATTCCTCCGTCTCCGCCCCCGATAATCAGAACACTCGAACTTTCTTTGCCCGCGTTTTTGCGCCCCATCAACGGAACGTGTGTTAACATCTCATGGTATATAAATTCATCCTCTTCTGTTGTCTGCACAACACTATCAAGAACAAGAACCCGACCTAAGTATTTGTGATCATAAATCTCCAATTTCTGAAAAGGAGTTTTTTCTTCATGGAGCAATTTCATTTTCAGAGAGAGCTTTATACCAGGATTAAGAAATTCATATTCACTCCACCACGTTGCTTGTGCGGTTGAATCGGTATTTGTTTTTTCTTGCGCCATGCTTAGCCTTTCATTCCTCTCTAACTTTTCTGCTTTATTTATATTTTACCGAACACCCGTAAGACTTTGTATTTGTCACGGCAACAGACTGGCCATTCATGGCATAATCCAAAGCTTCACGGATATAATTCGTGGCATCAAACAGGCCTTTTTCCCAAAAAAACGGGTGATTATCAATGGCTCCCTGATAGACCAAAATGCCCTCGGGATTTATGATAAACATGTGCGGCGTCGTTTTCGCTTGATAGAGCCTGCCCACAGATCCGTCTAGATCATTCAAATAATGTGTCGGCGACGCGTCATATTCGTCCATACGATTCTTGATTTCCGCATTGGAAAATTGGCCCTGCTTCCCTTCGGCGGAAGAACATATGGAAAGCCAAACAACTTCCCTTTGCGTGTACTCCTTTTGCAGGTCCTGCATATTTCCCGACTTATAATGTTTACGAACGAAAGGGCAATCATAATTGACCCATTCCAAGACAACATAGCGCCCTTGATAATCCGAAAGCGTATGGGAAACACCGTTCGTATCCGTCAGCGTAAAATCAGGAGCCTTTTCGGCGACAAGCGGCTCAGCCACAAGGAGCTTGGTGCCAAATAAAAGCAGGACAAGAGCCAAAGATAGAACAACCGGGGTTCTGGCCTTCATATCAACCTCCAAAAACCTTCACTGTAACAGTATAATTATAATAGGGTTATTATAGCGGTCGAACTAGAAATGGCGAGTTTTTTTTGCTGAATGAGTCCTAATCGAAACAAAAACAATAACTTATGAAAATTCCTGATCCGGAACAACTTTTCAGGACTCAACAAACATGCATCCTGCCTCATCACCACGGAAGGGCTTCATCAAGTCCACAATACACAAACTACCAAAATAATCTAAGATCTCTTAGAAAATTTGAAAGAGAGTGTAAATCAAATTTACATTTTTGAATGAATCTTCTTTAATTCTTGATAAACAGCTTCCATGGCGACTCCTACAAGCAAAAAAGGAATCACATGATAAATTCCTTCGGATATGCCCGTAAGCGCATCCAGAAGAAAACCGCCTAATCCTATCATCATACATCCCCACGCGATAAATCTGATAAGTCCCATTGCCCCCTCCTTTTTACTTTTTTAAGATTTCGATTTTTTTAGGAGTTTTATTGTTAAATATTTCTCGTAAATTCTATAGTATTTTATCATAGATTGAATATTAATCCATTCGTTTTCAGCATGCAAATTCCCGACAATAGGACGGGACATCATAATCGGAACGCCACCCGCATAAATAAAACGCGCATCACTCCCCCCATGCTCTCGAACGAGCGCGGCCGGCTCTCCTGTAATCTCCTCCGTGACTTGTTGATACAGCGGATCAGGCGATAAATGAGTCGGCTCCGCGCTAATCACAACTTCGATTTCGACATCGGCGCCCAAAACCTCCCTGGTTTTATCCATAATTTCCTGAATCGTAAAAGGAGAAGGAAAGCGGATATCGCAAATAGCTTCACAGTTAGAAGGAACTCTATTGATCGTTTGATTCTCGGTGCCGATAATGGTAATAGAGCATGTCGGAAACCAATGATCTTCATCACGTTTAAATGATGAAAAATATTTTTGTAAATTGCTCAGACGATCCATCAACTTTTCAATCGGATTATCCCCTAGCCAGGGGCGCGCGGCATGTGCCGCTCTTCCTTGGCAGCGTATTTTGATATGTAGAATCCCCTTTTCCTCAATGGTGATTTCGTTTAAGGATCCTCCATCCGGAATCAAAGCGGCCCCGCATCGAAGATTTGTGTTTCCAAAAAGGTATCCGATACCCGCTTTTCCGCCTGTTTCTTCATCCGCTGTCACGGCAAGACCAAGGGATACTCCTGGATGTTTGGTGTGAAAATCCCGAAGAATTTCCAACATAATCGCGAGAGCGCCCTTCATATCCCCCGCTCCGGGACCATAAATCTTTCCGTCTTCGATATACGATCGATAGGAATACACATCCGGATGAGTGATGACGTCCAAATGGCCGCACATCAAGACTTCCGGTTCACGCACATTCACCGGCATTGCAACGAGAGAAGGAATTCCATGATGTTCATACTCAAAAACTTCAACGTTTTCAATGGCCTCCAAGTGATTCCGTACAAATTCATAGCATCTTCGTCTATCTTCGGGACGGCTCGGGATGCTCGGGATCAGGATCAGATCACGCGTTAACGCGACAAGCCGGTCCAGTATACGGTCATCATGTTCATTCTCAGTCACGATCAAAATCTCCTATGTTTTCATACTTAAAATTATCCATTAATGATACCACTTCATCATGAGTATTTGCCAGTGCTAAAAATTGCCCTTTGCAAACCCGGTCCTTTCGGTCGAGATTAAAATTAATCGGAAGAATTCCCTTTTTGTCTGATTTGCAAAAAAGTAAGTTTTTCTTTTTGAGCCGGTCAAAAATCCGGCCGCTGTTAAGTGTGGGAGAAAATCGAACATTTCTCATCAACCATGCTCCGTGAGGAAGGAAGTGTTTTGCCAACATGGACGGATACGTTGCTCCTGTAACACGGGCATTGATTTCGCATATACGCACTTCATTTTTTTTATTACGTTTCACGACAAGAAAATCTATACTGCCCGTCCCACGATAACCCAGGCTATGGAGCCATCGCCCGGCACATTCGGCTTGACGAAATAGCTCTGTCCAAATTTCATCCATCGCGACCAAATAAGGAGGCGGACTCACATTACCTTCATGCACGCTTTCAGGACTTAATATTTGTTCGGTGATGTCCCAGAGGTAAATCCCTTCATGGTTAACAAAAATTTGTATGCTCGGAGAACCCACGCGTTCAATCCCCGGGACTTCCTCATCCAACCAGCCTTGGACGAGACACGCTCCTTCATAAAATAAATACTTGGGAATTTCCCGCGGGAGGTTTAAATCCATACGCACCATCCCAATCCCGGAGGCTCCAATTTGGGCTTTAACCACAGCACGAGAGTAACCCATTTTTTTTAACAAAGGAAGATGCTTCTGAACGGCACGGTTATCTTCGGCAATAAATGTGTCAAAAACAGGTAAGTTCTGTTGCTTTAGGAACTCATGTAACAGGAGTTTATTGTTTCCCTTCCGGCTGCCGGCTGATGTAGAAATGGTGGATTTTTGAATTTTTTCAGCAAGGTTTTCAAGGCCGGAATCCGTCACATAGCCATCAAGGTGGCTTGCGGGGTGGTCTCGCAGTACTTTTAATTCCTTACATTCATATCCTTGTTGGAAGTTCGTAATTTTATCATAAGCGTCATGACTTAAGATATATAGTTCGGGCAGGTTTAATTTTAAATCTTTTTTGAAATATTCCAGGAGCTTTGGATCAGGGGTTCTTTCAAGAACAAGAAGATTCTGAGATTTGTCAAATAGAAGATTCAGAAACGGAACCAACCGGCCCCCGTAGGTATCAATGGAGCCAATCTCATTCCTTAAAATATTTGTTTCAAATTCATTGCCGTAAAACAAAGAGTTGATGTTCGCGATAAAAATCACATTGCAATCCCAACCTGTCGGCAACTGCCCTTGGGACTTATAAACTGTCGGAGATTTCACAATAAAAATCCCTCTTGCTGTTTATTTTTCACGCTCTTCACGCTAAAACCATAAAGCAAGAGGGATTGACCGCTTAAAATTGCAAGCGTATTCATAGGAAATCTTTTATTGAAAATCCCTGTCCATCACTGTTTTTCGCCCATCAGCCTTCGCGACTTCAATCGCCTGGTCACAAAGTTCCCGGACTTTTTCAGAAAGCTTCGGCGCGACATTGCCCGATGTATTCATTCCTGATTTCTCTCGAACATAATTTTTAAGCTTGGAAACCACAACTAACACTTTATCATCACCCATAGAAGCCTCCCTTTAGTTAAAATCATTATTGAGAAACGGTAAATTACCTTACATAGGTTTGAGTTATATTTCAAGTCTTTTTTCAGACTCCTCAATCCGTCTTAAGATTAAGAGTGGGTCGTCCTTCGGAATCAAATTTGACTATAAGCGCGTTCTTACGGGAACAATCATAGCATTCGTCCTCAAATTCATTTTTTTGTATCATCGAAGAACCAAGATAGACAATATTTGTCTGGTGACAACCAGGACATTCGTATGAAGCATTTCTTCCGACAAATTTTTGATAATAATTATCGGCCATGATCCCTTTCTTAGACAGTAACCCCTATCAAAATGATCCGCATCTATTGTACAAAATTTTCCTGCTTCTCTCAACCAGGATTTTTAAAGGATTTCTTTCTCAAAATGCTGATAATCCTTCAGGCTGACCCAATCCCCGCCCCACGTCCAGCCTAAAGATTTAAATGTCTCTACCACAGGATGCCCTTTATACAAAGTTCCGCTTTGATTCATGTCATATACGGCCTTCGTTGGCAGCACCAGCGCCCCTTTTATATACGGATTAAAAAGGGGATTAATATCAATCGCATGTCCTAACGCGTGTTCCGAGATTTTCTTTTGACCCGTTATAAACCGGTAATTAAACCCGGATGTATTATTTTGCGCCATGGACAATTCATCATCCCATATGCGGTCCGAACGGAACTTTGGATCTGAAACAGGAATAACACTGGCCAAAGGGAATCGTTCTTTTAACATAATTTGAAAAACATGTTTGATATCTTGCCTGAGATCCCGATCAAGCACAATTTGTCCCTGATGAATCAATTGATCCAAACCATAATACGTGACATCAATGAGAACCTGTTGGTTTTTAATCTCTTTTGGACAATCGGGATGAAGCCCCTCGAGGGCCTCCTCCAAAGTCATGACGCTATCCAAAACAGGATTTTGAGCCGTCCCCTTGCGCTGATTCATATAAAACATTCCCATCAATGCGCACACAATGAGCAACGCAAAAATACTTTTGACGGCATACAGTCTACCCTTCATATGGCTCCAATAATCATCAGTCAAAATAACCCGTTTTAATATCCGATTCGATTTCTCTAAGTTCAATCGGGATTTTATCAGGATCTATGGGTTCAATAAAAGAAAATTCTTCGCTCTTATTTTCGGGATCATATGTATATTGGGCCTTCCAGTGTTTCTTGTGAACATCCGTAAAAGGCATAGCAAAGGGAGTGGTCGCCTCATCATCAAAAATCCAGAGTGTAAGAGGAACATCCTTTTTAACCATTTTCTTTAAGAATTTTTCAACATATTTTTCGTCTTCTAAACCCGTCGAAGACATATAAATAATCTTTATGGTCCCAAACCCGGATATTTCCTTCCATTCCTGAGGAATAGGCGGAACTTCCGGGATCTCTTCCCCGGCTTCCTCGGCAAACCCCGGACATACGAACATGAGCCCCATTGCAAGACTTAGAATTATAAACGTTTTTGCCATAACAGCACCTCCATGATTATTCCTGTTCTATCTCATTGAATCCAAAATCTTTCTCGCCTCAAAATCCCGTTCATCAAGCCCAATATTGACGCGAATATGGAAATAGATTGTCTCTATTTTCAAAGTCCCTCCATCGGGCTCCCTGAAATATTTGATTTTGCTAGAGGGGAACCAGAAGCCCGTAAAAATTTCCTGATACGCGCCATATTCTATTCTCTCAATCAGGTTATTTTTTTCATCAAAACGTTCAATAGAATAAAGGAGTCCGTATTCATATCCCACCGTCAATCGAACACGATGATACCCGGACGCATCAATCTGGGAGATACCCTCAATTACATAGATTTGCTGAACGGTAAGATCATCCAGGATCTTTAAATCATGATTCGCGATAAAGAGCCGTGTGTGATTTAAAGGATCAAGGGCCCGGAAATCATCTTCGTCATAGGGAGTATCTTGCCGTTTATCTGTAACTTTCACTTCCCCTGTTTTCGGGTTTATCTTTGAAGTCATCCAAGGTGATTGAACAATTATTTCCAATGTTTCATAAGGAGGGCAAG